>CALKJA010000151.1 GCA_937995865.1 uncultured Paracoccaceae bacterium
ATCGCTTTTGAGAGGGTAGAAATTGCGAGGTTGTAATCTGCCCGAAGCGTTTCATAACTCTCTGGAAATGCAACATCGATGGTTCGCGACAAATCACCTTGAGCCAAATCCGCCAACGCAGAACTTACCGCGTCTACGACTGCACTTTGGTCTTGGATCATGCGCTTGCGTTCCGACTCGACGGCTTTGAGCCTTTCATGATCGCGTGTAATATCTTGCCCCATCAGCAAGAGGCGTGTTGGTAAACCAGAGCGGTCAAGAACAGTCGTCATTCCACCTTCAAGAATGCAATTCGTTTTCAGCGAAACAAACCTGGATTGCCCTGGCAAATCACCGTCTTCCCGCTCTGCAGCATTCGGCAAAGCATCATCCGCAGGCTCAATCAACACATCAAGGGCTTTGCCTTTGATCTCTTCAAAGCTGCCCCCTACCAATGCACAAAAAGCTGAGTTTGCACTAGCAAGACTTCCATTCATGTCGAATTCGGCCATCACTTGCCGGGTGTTAATAGCCTCCAACATCGCTTCACGCATGCGCAGTTCAGTTACGTCTTTCCATTCAACAACATACCCGATCGCCGTATGACGACGATCTCTTACAAGACTAAAGGTCACGTTAAATTCTATTTCGCCGATGGACAGATCAGCCCGGTACGGCAGACAATCGCGGGTCGCAAGAATGGATCGAATCCGTTCGGGATCTTCTTGAAACATATCAATCGAACACCCAACAACCTCACGCGGGACAAGATCCGGAATGGATTGACGCAACGCTTCAAGGTGTTGCGTCATCATTTCTTCAAATGCGTTGTTTGCATAGGCGATCCGCATATCCAAATCGATGAGTGTTTGCGCCGAAGACGCGCCTTCAAAAGCAGCTCCCTTAAATGAGCTATCGCGCGCGAGTTCGTTGTTCTCGAGCATTGCATCCCGAAAATCTGACAGCGCGCGCGCCATTTTGCCTATTTCATCACGGCGCCCTAATCCTGGAACACTTTCTGTATGAGCCCCACGCCGAATTGCGATCATGTTTTTCTGCAACAATGCCAGCGGACGAGTCACTGACGCCGCCAATGCCAGTGCGACCAAAACTGCGAAGAACAGCACAATCAGCCCATCTAGCAACATAGCAAGGCTCATCTTTCGCGCTGGTGCCGCGATTTCGTAAGATGATTGGTGAACAATCAGCGCCCAAGATTGGTTCATAAGAGACAAAGCCACGAAATGGCTGAGAAACTCTTCCCCGGCCCACTCCTCAGTTTGAGCTCCTGAATACCCAGCCAAGGCCGCACGAACGGTCGGCGTATTTATCGTTGCAAGACCAGGAACGCCGAGCTTTGTTGGCCCAGCAAGTAAAGTCATGTCATGCGACACAAGATAGGCATCACCGGATGTTCCAAGCCCTGAACGGTCTGACAGAATTTCGGATAGATAATTCGCACGAATTTCAAATGCCAAGACGCCGATCATGTTCTCTAACTGGTCAAACAGAGGCAATGCAGCAAAGCCTTCTACGATCGCAGTAGCGTCTGTTGCGGCCTTAAGCTCTGTATAGGTGACTTCCAGCGGTGTTTTGGCCTGAGCTTCCTGAAAGACCTTGGATAGTTCGCCTTCGGCAAACTCCCCGACCAGAAGATTCGTTGCCAACTCTTGCCCTTGTGCAGCTGAATAAATCACGTTGCCTGACGGATCGATAAAGTAAAGATCCGAAAATACACCTTCTTCTAGAACGGCACCAAAGTACCCATCGTAGCGTTTGAGAGCAGCCGCATATACCGGGTCCAGTTCTCCTTGGCCCGACACCGCAGACACAAAGTTCAGGCGTGACGGTGTAAGCGCTGCCGCGCTCGGATCCGCATGCGTTGCGGGTTCTATCGCGCCTTCGCTGCCAGCGGCGAAGCTGCGCGTCCACCCTTTGCGAAATGCCCGAAAGGCCGTTGTGACAAAGGGGTTTTTGCCGTGTGTCTGAATTTCGCTCTCAACGTCCTCGAACCAATCCGTGATCTTTTCCTCACGGTTTTCAATCACAGTTGCCAATCGCTCCTTGCTTGAGGCCTCGAGCGCGGACTGAGTATGATAATAGGCAACAAAATCGGCCAGAAAAAGTGAGGCCAAGACCACACCGACCATCATTATCGGCAGTTTCAGACGAATACTTGTGTCCTGCATCAAACGCATGAAAGCCCCCTTAAAATTCGTTCGTAAGATGACCGCCAAGCTCTAAAATTCACTTAACCTTGCTTGTGATAGATTGCGGCGCAGGCTACCGAATTACGTAGACTTGTTTGGAACTTACGAATGGCATCACGACCCTTGTTGAAGAACCGGGACGCGCGCACGGTATTTTTGGCTGCTCACGGGCTGATTGAACGACCCGCGGGAACGGTGCGAAGTGGGGATATCGACAAGGTCGTGCAGCACCTTGGTTTTGTTCAAGTCGATAGTATCAATACACTTGCACGCGCGCATGACCATATCATTTGGGCACGCAGGCCGCGCTATCGCCCCGGGCAATTGATAGCGAACTGCCAAAGAACCCGTGCGACCTTTGAGAACTGGACACATGATGCGGCGGTGATCCCGGCTGCGTTCTTTCCTCATTGGCGTCACTCCTTTGAAAGGCACAAAAAGGCGCTGACTGCAAAGTGGCAGCGTTGGGGGCGAGACGGCTTTCACTCAGAATTCGACCGCATCCTAGCGCGCCTTCAAGATGACGGGGCACAATCGGCGGCCCAGCTCGCCGATGGAAAGTCCCAGAATGGTGGCGGTTGGTGGGATTGGCAGCCCACAAAGACCGCGCTCGAGTACCTTTGGCGCACTGGCGAATTGGCAATCTGCCACCGTCACAACTTTTCCAAGGTCTATGATCTGGCGGAACGCGTGATCCCACCAGAGCACCTGAATGCACGAACTGGTGCGGCTCAAACGCTTGACTGGTCAGCAAGGGCCGCCTTGGATCGTCTCGGGTTTGCAGCATCAACGGAGCTACAGGCATTTTGGGACATTCTGCCCAAGACCGATTACGCCAATTGGGCAAAGACCGCGCACGATCTGACTTGGATTGATGTAGAGATGGTGGATGGCAGCACGCGCACATGCCTCACCCATATGGATTGGGAGACGCGGCTCGCTGAGGTACCGACGCCAAGCGCACGTTTACGCATCCTAAGCCCTTTTGATCCGGCACTGCGCGAGCGTGCACGGATTGAGCGGTTGTTCGGCTTCAGCTACCGGATTGAGGTTTTCGTTCCAGAACCTAAGCGGGTCTATGGATACTATGTGTTTCCAATCCTCGAAGGGATTCAGCTCACAGGGAGGATCGACCTCAAAGCAAATCGCAAGGATGGGGCGTTACATGTGCAAGGCTTTTGGCCAGAACCCAATGTGCGATTGGGAGCAGGAAGAGCCCGACGTTTGGCTGACGAGCTTGCACGGATCGCAAGTTTCGCAGGGCTTGATCAGATCCGGATTGATTTCAATCCAAATACAGAACTGCTTAGGCGCAACCATACCTTTTTGGCGCACGTGTAACGGCTTGCATCCGCCAGGCTTTTTGAGACAGTTAGCATATGTCCAAAAGGCCCCCCTTCGAAATTGGTACGCATGAAATTGCGCCCGGAACCCGCGCAACGGTGGCGCTTCCCATTAGCGTCTTTGCTAACCATACACCGGCAGAGCTTGCGATCCATGTGATCCATGGGAAAAGACCCGGACCAGCAATTTTTGTGTCTGGTGGCATCCACGGTGACGAAGTCATTGGCGTTGAAATCTGCCGGCGCCTATTGCGGGCACCAAACCTTGATACGTTGCGTGGCACATTGGTCGTTGTACCCGTGGTAAATGGCTTTGGCTTTCTCAATCATTCCCGGTATTTGCCAGACCGACGGGACCTGAACCGCAGCTTCCCTGGATCCTCAGGAGGGTCCTTGGCCGCGCGACTTGCAAAGCTCTTTCTAAACGAAGTTGTGTTGCGGTGTGATCTTGGGATCGACCTGCATTCCGCTGCGATCCACCGTACAAATTTGCCCCAAATACGCATTTCTCCAGGCAATCGTCGCACACGTGCATTGGCTCAAGTGTTTGGCACCCCTGTCGTTATGACTTCAGCCTTGCGGGATGGGTCCTTGCGGGGGGAAGCCAAGGAACGTGGAGTGGACGTTCTGCTCTATGAAGCAGGTGAAGGACTGAGGTTTGATGAAACCTCAGTTCGCGCGGGCGTCGCGGGGATTTTACGGGTGCTCCAACATGAAGGTATGGTCGCAGCTCGCGGGGTCCCGAAATCAGTCAGCAAGCCTGTCTTTGTGGCCGATAGCAGTTGGTTGCGCGCGCCTGCTGGAGGATTGGTGCGAATGTTCCACTCCGAAGGAGACTTGGTGGCCGAAGGTGAAGTACTTGCCGCTGTAGCAGATCCATTTGGCGCCGAAGATGTCGAATTGGTCGCCCCCAAGGCGGGCATCATCGTTGGCCGCGCCGTTCTGCCAATCGTCAATGAAGGCGACGCGTTGTTTCACTTGGGTGAAATCACATCAGAAGAACAAGCGGAAGCGGCCCTTGACGAGCTGGCTGAGCAGATGGCCGCAAGCCCGCTGTTTGATGAGGATGAAATACTATGACAGACCTATTTGACGCGCCTAATCCGCCGCGCCTTGCTGTGGTGGGAACCGAGGCACAAATGCCGATCAACCGGATTTTCTGTGTTGGACGCAATTACGCCAAACATGCAGCCGAGCTTGGGAATGAAGTGCAGCGTGATGCACCATTTTACTTTACCAAAAGCCATCACGCGGTTGTTAAGAGCGGTGATACGGCTCCGTACGCGCCGGGCACAGTTGATTACCATCACGAGATTGAGCTGGTTGTCGCCATTGGCAAAGGTGGTTTTCGGATCATTGCAGCTGACGCGATGGCGCATGTACTGGGATTTTGTGTCGGATTGGATATGACCCGCCGTGATCTTCAGCAGTCCAATCGCACACGCGGGCTGCCTTGGGACACTGCCAAGGACGTTGAGGGATCGTGCATTCTCGCACCCCTTACCCGAAACTTTAGCCCGGATGGGCAACGCATCCACCTAAACATCAATGGACAAATACGTCAGGATGCAAGCCTGTCAGAGCTAATCTGGTCATTGCCTGAGATCATCGCACACCTCTCGACGCTCTACACACTTCAGCCCGGCGATCTCATTATGACTGGCACGCCTGCTGGCGTCAGCGCTGTGCGACCCGGTGATGTGCTTGAAGGTGGTATTGAAGGGCTAGCTCCACTGAATACGACGATCGGCCAAGCCCCTTAGATGCGCCAAGCCTTAGCGCGGGTGCGCAAAGCGTCTGCGAGCAAAAGCACATCGACCCCAACGCCTAGAAATGTTGCGCCTGCGGAGCGGGCCTCGGCGATATAGTCGTGCGAAAATCCAAGCGTCCCAGCCACAAGCCCGGCAACTTTGATCCGCGCAAGCGCGTCGATGACTTGCCTACGCGCGTCCACATCATCCGGGCCGTCAAAACCCATATCGGCCGCCAGATCAGCAGGCCCGATAAACACACCGTCCACGCCTTCAACTGCAAGAATTTCATCAAGTGCGGCAAGCCCTGCGCGGTTCTCAACTTGCAAAAGCAAGCAGATTTCATCCCCAGCACTTCGCAAATAGTCTGTTTCCAACCCATAGCGTGAAGCGCGCCCAAGAGCCGCCCCTACACCGCGCACCCCTTCGGGCGGATAGCGTGTTGCTGCAACGATACTCCGCGCTTGTTTGGCGCTCGCGACCATTGGGATCAGCAAAGACTGCGCCCCAATATCCAACGCTTGTTTGATGCGCACCGTATCGCCATCCGGCAATCTCACAATCGGTGCCGGACCACCGCCCTCAAGCGCAATAAGTTGCGCAAGCATTGTCCGCAGATCGTTCGGCGCATGTTCACCATCGATAAGCAGCCAATCAAACTCTGCGGTTGCTGCTATATGCGCTGCATACGCATCCGCTAAAGCCAGCCAACACCCATAGGTTGCCTCACCAGACTTCAGTTGCGCCTTTAGGGGGTTCTTCGGTGCAGGCATATCTCAATCCTCATTCGCGTTGGATTACGTTATGCCCGTTGTAGGGAAAAACCAATCTATTCGGCCTTTAGGTTTCTATGATTCATTGTCTTTTGCAGGCGACTTTTGAGGCCGGATTAGCGGTCGGAGCCCCGTGATCAGCCGCGCGCCTTTTGCATAAGTCAAATAGGACCAAAACCAGCTCAGAGCCACGAAGATTGGCTGTCGTACGCCAATCAAGAAATAGATATGGGCGACACCCCAGATCCACCACGCCAACACTCCAGAGAGTTTTAGCCAACCCATATCAATCACCGCAGCGTGCCGGCCAATAGTCGCTAAATTGCCTGCGTGCTTATAGGCAAACGGGGTTTTTTCCCTTGGCTGGCCTAGCGTTTCGCGTGCAATCCGCTTGGCCACATATGCGCCCGCTTGTTTGGCCGCTGGCGCAATGCCCGGAACAATCTGGTTATCTTTCCAGGTGATCTTAGCTGCATCCCCCACAACACTCACCTCGGGATGATCCGGCAATGTCAATTGCGGTGTAACGATCACCCGGCCTGCTTGGTCGGTCTCAGCACTAAGCCACGCTCCGGCATCACGCACTGCAACACCGGCGCCCCATATTTTTGTCGCAGCCGGAATTTCACCTTCGGACGTCCTCACGCCGTCTGCTGTGATATCCTCAACACGCGTATTGAGTTGAACCTCAACACCCAATCGCTCTAGCGAACGGGCTGCCTTGTGGGAAAGATCTTCTGGCATCGCGGTCAGAATACGTTGGCCCGCCTCGATCAGGATCACGCGGGTTTGCCCCGGATCGATATTGCGGAAATCCTTGGCAAGCGAAAACCGCGCAAGCTCGGAAATGGCACCGGCCATTTCAACCCCAGTGGGCCCGCCACCTACGATGACAAAGGTCAATTCTCGCGCCTGTTGCGCAGGGTCCTTGGCAATCTCGGCCCGCTCGAACGCCATCAAAACGCGTTTGCGGATCTCCGTTGCGTCAACAATGCGCTTAAGGCCAGGGGCGTGTTCTTCCCAATCATCGTTTCCAAAATACGCATGATGTGCGCCAGTCGCCACAATCAAATGGTCGTACTCAAACACGCCTCCGTCAGTGAGGACGCTCTTTGCCGCCAGGTCAACACTTTGCACCTCAGCCAACGCGACACTCACGTTCTTTTGCCGCGAAAAAATGGACCGAATGGGCCAAGCTACATCCGCAGGCGAAAGATCTGCCGTCGCGACTTGATAGAGAAGCGGTTGGAAAAGATGATAGTTGCGCCGATCGATCACGGTAATCGCGACATCCGCTCTCGCAAGCTTTTGTGCTGCTGATATTCCGCCGAACCCCGCGCCTAGAATGACAACACGTTGACGATTTTCTGCACTAGGCATCATGGGTCTCCTTCCAAGACTCAAGCCGCCTCCCTTGGGAATGTGCATACGCCTTTGTGCAAGCAGGTCCAAGGGGGGGGTGCTTTATACGCGCAAAATATCCGAGGTTGCATCAACACCTTCGCATTGGTAAGAAAGTTTTACCAATTCAGTACGGAAGGGAAGCGCCATGTTCATGGGCCTCAAAGATTGCCACAACTTTCAGGACTTTCGAAAGCTCGCCAAAAAGCGCCTACCCGGCCCGATCTTCCATTACATTGACGGCGCTGCGGATGATGAAATCACCTACAAGCGCAACACAACTGCGTATGATGACGTTGATTTGGTTCCAAATGTCCTGAATGGCGTGGATGAGGTCGACATGAGCGTTGAGGTCATGGGCCAAAAAATTGATATGCCCGTCTATTGCGCACCGACGGCGCTGCAACGCCTGTTTCACCATGAGGGCGAACGCGCAGTAGGTCAGGCCGCGACCAAGCACGGCACGATGTTTGGTGTTTCGTCACTGGCCACTGTAACGGTCGAAGAGATTGCAAAGATCGCGCCTGGCCCAAAGATGTTTCAATTCTACTTTCACAAAGATCGCGGCCTAAACGACGCCCTGCTTGAACGCGCACGAGCAGCGAACTTTAATGTCATGGCATTGACAGTAGATACGATCACCGGCGGCAACCGCGAACGCGATTTGCGCACCGGGTTTACATCGCCTCCCAAATTGACGCTCGACTCACTTTTGTCTTTTGCAACACACCCGATGTGGGCATGGAATTTCTTGACCAAAGAGAAGTTTGATATGCCGCATCTCTCTGGCCACGTGAGCGCGGGCACGAACCTTGCAGTCAGCGTTGGAGATTATTTTTCAACGATGCTCGATCAATCCATGAATTGGGAGGATGCCGAGAAGCTTTGCGCGCAATGGGACGGGCAATTTGCGCTTAAGGGCATCATGAGCGTTGAAGATGCAAAGCGGGCCGTGGATATCGGTTGTACTGGGATCATGGTATCCAATCACGGAGGGCGTCAGCTTGACGGGTCTCGGGCACCTTTTGACCAACTGGCTGAGATTTGCGACGCGGTGGGTGACAAGATTGACGTGATTTGTGAGGGCGGAATTCAACGCGGCACACATGTGCTCAAAGCATTGAGTGTCGGCGCCAAAGCGTGCTCTGGCGGACGTCTTTACCTTTATGCGTTGGCGGCGGCCGGACAGCCGGGCGTTGAACGCGCGTTGGGCAATTTGCGCACCGAGATCGAACGGGACATGAAGTTGATGGGCATCACAAGCCTTGACCAGTTGAGCCGCGACAACCTTCGGATGCGCTAGGGTCTAGTAGTCTTTCTCCCAGAAAATGCCGATTCCGGTCTCGCCATCCGACGACGCCGACCCCCGCAAAGTGGTGTTATCACTCAGGTCAAAGTTGAGATTGATCTGAGTGTTTCCGCCACTGCTGAGTTCGACTTCTGAGTAGATATCATCCGTCAAAGCCTGTCCGATCGCGATTTCGGTTTCGCCCGTTTCGTCATCCGTGCGCACATCGAAATCGTCAACACCAAGCCTTTGCCGCGCTCGCTCTAAAATGCCATCGCCGCCTGCCCCCGACAATGTACGAACCGAAGATACAAGTTGCGCAACTTGAAGCGCACTAAGAGTATCGATCCCACGTCCAAATAAGATCCGCGCTAGGATTTCATCCTCCGGCAACTCGGGGATAGATGAAAGTGCAAGTTCCGGCGCATCAATTGGCCCTTCAAGGTCAATCTGCGCTGTGACCCCCTCAACGGCTGCACTGGCCACAATTGCGATGCGCGGGATAAACGACCCTGTCATCGTGATTTGCCCATCGGTCAGGTCTAGCCTGCGCCCAAGGAAATCAAGCCGCCCACGTTCGAGAGAAAAACCGCCCGCGGGAACTGGTGAAGCAATCGTACCGCCAACGGTGAGAGCACCTGAAAACGATGCATTGAGCCCCCGGCCCCTTACAAAAATCGGCGTCTCAGCAACCAGTGTGACGTCAAGCGGAATGGTCGGGCCACCTGCCCCCGCATTCGCAAGCGCTTCAAGCGACAGGCCTGCGCGCTCTAGAGTTTTGCGCACCTCAGTATTGGGGGCAAGATGGGTAATCTCTGGAATTGCTTCTGCCCCACCCAGGCCGGTATCTGGGACACGCGCTTCGGTGTCACGGATGCGAACGGAACCGCCGACTAAAAGCCGCTGCTTAACATTACCAGACAAGGTCAAATCCGCGCTCAACGACGTACTCAACACATCTTGGTAGGACAGCGCAAGATCGCGCCCTTGCCCCTGAAGTGCCAATGGATAGGGCGCAGAAAGGCCAACCCGGCCCGCGGCATCTACACGTCCGCCGTCAGCAAGCGCTCCAGAGAGGCTTATTTCAGCTCCACCATCAGCCATTACCATTTGTGCGGTCAACGGAGACAATTCGATATCCAATGCCGGATCAAACAAACGAGCATTGCGCGTTTGAATAGTGCCATTAAGCCCTGACAACTCCGGCGCGCCAATCAAAGACACGTCAAAAGTTACCTCACCTTCCAAAGCACGTTCGCCCACAAAGGCCTCAGCGATGCCAAGTGGCGCAGTCCCCTGCATGCTTAGCTCGACTGCGCCGTCAGCCAATCCAACGCGGCCCCGCAACGTAGCGTCTCCACCTGTGTCAGTGCGCAGATTTGCGTCAATGGATTGAGGTCCGCCGAGAGTACCAATCTGGGCCGAGACATCACCCCCCCCCAAAACACCGGGCGCGAAATGCGCAAGTTCGGCGAGTCGCGCCGTCAATGTTAGCCCATCATTTGGTGCCGAAATTTGTCCGGAGATTGTCCCAGAAACCCCAATCTCAGACGCAAACGATCCACTAAGCCTTTGCGCGCCTGTTGGGTCTTCCAATCGGACCTGAGCCGAGGCGGCCCCTTCTAGCTGCGCAGATACAAAGCCCAATGAACGCGCGTCCGCAGTTATCGTCAGCTCAGAGTCTGGGCCAGTGGGGCGCCCTTGAACTGACGCAGTAAGGCCCGGAGTTGCGACGAGGTCTAAATCCAAACGAGCGCCAGAAGCCAACTCGCTCACAGTTCCAGATACAGACGCCGGACCGGGGATCTGTGCCAAGAAGGCCCCAGCATCGGCGAGATCCAAATCGACAGACAAAGAGGCATCCGGGCCAGACACAGGGCCTCTGACCCGCGCAACGAGACCCGGCTTTGCCCGAAGCACCGCATCGATAACAGGCGCATCACCAGACAAATCAACCCTTAGTCCAAAATCTGATGCTCCGCTAAGCTGCGGCACAAACCGCACCGTATCTGACAACTGACCACGCAGGAAAAGCGCCGGTGTCTGCCCTCCAAGAACGCCAGCCACTGTAGATTGCAGGCCAAATTCCGTGGAAAGAACCCCATTTAGGCGTTGCTCACCTAGCAAATCACTCAATATAAAATCAACGTCTACTGGCCCTTCAATCAAATCGGTAAACAGACCAATTTCGCGCAATCCGGCCTCCAACTTAAGCGCGTTGTCGTGGCTCGCAATTGCGCCAGACATCTTCGCCGTTAGCTCCGGGTTTCTCAGTTCAAAGCGTTCAACACGGGTGCCGTCTTCATCGCGGGTCACGCTCAAAGCAAGCGTGCTCACTGGGGAAAGCAGCGGTTCAAACATGGGTTGCCCGATATCCAATTCACTGGCGGTGCCATCAAGTGAGACCGCGATAGAGCCACCGGGCAATTCCGCATTAAGGGTGACATTGGCCGCGACTTGCCCGGCCAACGGCACGCCTGCCAAAAGTGCTAGCTGTTCAAGGTCAGGAAGATTTGTAGAAAGCTGCGCCTCTAACCCAAAACGACCATCCAGGGGCACAACTAGTGCGCGACCATCCAAGCGCCCAGCAGCGACCGTTGCAGCGATTTCTTCCAGCGAAAAGCTGCCGTCATCGCTTGCCCACAGCTGGGCCGATAAATCCACTTCGGAACCAATCGCCCTTTGAATCGCTGGATCCGCTGAAGAAACGTCCGAAAGCGTCGCAGTGATGAAACCGTCAAACGGCACAGCGCCAGCCGGTACCAACACGCCATCGCCCTGTAGTTGGAAACGTTCCACAGCAAGCGAGCCGAAAACTATGTCATGGGCGGTCAATGCGACCAGCCAGTCCTCCGATTGGGACGCGTCATATCCGATGCTGAGATCAGCGGCCTGTAAGGCCATATCTGTGCCGGGCAAAAGAACAGACTTTGCGCCGCTTAAAGAACCTGTCAAAGAGACAAGCGTTGGAGCGCCGTCAGCGTCCAAAGCAGCCCGCCCGCTTAGGTCCAACTGCGCTGTTGCAAGCCGCAGATCATCCATTGAAAACGCCCCATCGGCGGCTACAAAGCCCGCAACATAGAGAGAAGTTTCGCTGCCAAAGAAGCCCCGCGAGCCTTCCTCAAGAAGGGGACGGATGTCGCCGACCAATTCCGCTGAAAAAGCCCGCCCTTCCCCTTGAGCTGTCAGCGAAACAGTACCGGCCAGCCGCTCTTGCCCATCTGTTGCCAGTTCAATCTTAGCCTTGAAATCGTCTAAAGGCCCAGCCCCGTTCACGCTAAGAGCAACAGGCGGTGCCCCGGGCAACCCAAGCGCAATTGCCACAACTCCACCTGCCGGCTCCACAACGGAGATATCCACCGCCAATGCCTCATCACCCGGCGCATATGCCAATTCGATGACGGCCCGGCCAGGTTTGGTATCTGTGCGCGCTACGGTGAGAGCAACATCAAGCCCGCCATCCGCCAAGACCGCCCGCGCTTCGAGCGTGGCCAGGACCGTCTCCCCCAATAAGGGCTCTGCAAGATGTATTTCCTCAGCAGCCACACGATCAATTTGAATCGTGACTGGGAAATCCGGAATCCGAAAATCTGTTGCTTGTGCGCTGGGCGTGGCCACCCCGGTGCTTTGCGGGGCGCGCGCAACAAAGACACGCTGTGCCTCAAGACTGGTCACTTCAAGGCGACCAGTTAGCAAGGCAGCGCGCGACCAATTCAGACTTACATCCGTTAGCTCGAGCCAAACGCCGGCTTCATCGGACACCCGCAACGCGTCCAATTTGGCCACTGAGCTAAACGCGCCCGAGAAGCCATCAATCTCTACCACACGACCGTCGTCGGACAGTGAGCGTTCCAAAAGGCTCTCAAGCTGCGTGTTTTGCGCGAATGCTCCGGCGGGCATGAGCCAAAGCAGAATTGCCAGAAACCATCTCAAAACGCCTGCCCCAATCCGATATATATCCCATAAGACATGCCGGGATCGGACGCATTCCCCACAGGCACGCCAACGTCAAGCCTGATAGGCCCAAGGGGCGTGTTGTAACGTAGGCCAAGCCCTGCCCCTGCATGGCTTTTTCCATTTTTTAGATCGCCACCCTCGGAGATGAAGCCAAAATCGGCAAATCCTACCATGGTAAGGTTGCGCCCGATATCTTGCCGCAGTTCCATTGAAAGGCCCGCAAAGCCTCGCCCGCCAACGGTGGATCCAGCCTGATCCACGCCAAGCGATTGATACCCCTGCCCGCGCACTGATCCGCCGCCGCCGGAGAAGAACAGAAATTCCGGTGGCGTGTCTGAAATCTCTGCCCCGTAGACACCGCCAAACTGCAACCGGCCCGCCGCAACAAGGTCATCGCCAAAGCTTCGATATGCCCGCAAGTCTGCGGAAACGCGCGCGCCGGTTGCGCTACCATCGAGACCAACAAATGGCTTAATCTCAATCGCCGCAAATGTGCCATCCGTTGGGTTTAACGGATCATTGCGTCTGTCTCTCTCGGCATCAACGGCAAGGATCAGATGCCGAAACTGGCGCGTTCCAAAGCTGTCTGTGGTTTCAGATGCGCGCAGGCCGATCATCACACCAATGGCCAAGTCTTCATCAACCTGACGTTCGCGGCGCGCACCCATCTCAAATAGCTGGGACGTGAATGCCACCTCATCAAGGCGCTCAAGCGTGGCAAAGAGCTCAAGCGTATCGTCAGAGCGCCGGAAGCCGGGCACGCTTAGGCTTGTACCAAGATTGTAATCAATCCCCCCACTGTCGCCTCCAATCCCTTCAACTTCGGCGTCAAAACGCAAACGCTCGGCACCGCCAAGCGCATTGCGGTGCAGCCAGAAAGCTTCCAGAGAAAAGCCTGCATTGCTTTCGAGTTGTGCTCCAAAGCCCACGCGCCGGGCGGCCGCGGCTTCTAGATCGAGAGCATAGTCCAGCGTGTCATCCGCGTTGGGAATACCTTGTTCCTTCAATACCACCGATGAAAACGCACCCGTTGCGACAAGACGGGCCCGCGCATCGCGCACTGCTTTCGGTGTATACCCCTGCCCGGACGGAAAACCCGCGATTTGCCGGAGCCTCTCTGGATTGTATCCTTCTGCATCCCCAACCAACAGCTTACCAAAGGTCAACGCGGGGCCTGGATCGACGCTCAGAACCACATCAAGCCTTTGATCTGCATGACGAGCGGTAATCTGTTGCCCTGATATTTGGGCCTTTGCGTGCGAGGCCTCGCGCCACTCATCCAAAGCCTTTGATGCCGCTGCGCGGATCTGACCGGTGCCTGCAACGGCACCCGGAGCAAAGCCTGACGCCGCAGATGCCTTGGGTGCAAGAGGGCCAATCTGCGCTTGGCCAAACCGAAACCTCGGGCCGGGTTCCACGAGAATTTCAACCGGCGTGACCAAAGCCGGAGGTCGAAACGTGCTCAAGCCAGAGGCTTCTTGGCCCGCCAACTTTATCGAGACAACCGGGCTGAAAAACCCTTCTTCATACAACACCGCGACCAAACGCGCATAATCGCCCTTCGCGGCTGCGACAAAATCATCAGACCGCGCCCCGTCTTGCACATCAAGAACCAGCGCTTCGCCATTAAGCCGGGAGGTCAAACCTGCATCGCCAGACGTCACGCGCAGCGATTGAGATGTAGCAAAACCTGCGCAAGCGGAAAAGGCGCATGCCATACTCAGCGCTATAATGAACCGTTGCATTTAAGTCTCTTTCCAATAGGCCCGCGCAATCCCGGCCAAGCGAACACGTCAGTGCCGGTACCAGACCCTATATGTGGTGCTATGCACCTGTGCGCGCAGAGGTTTCACGCCATACTTAGAATTGCAACGCGCTGAAACGCGCGCACGAATTTTTGGCAAATGCCCGCCACTTTGGCTCGGACGTTGCGCTTTGAAGTAAAAACGCCTTAGCTCCATTCTTGCACTGCCCAACAGTTTACGTCATGGCACACTCACTGCGTTCATGTTGGCGCTAACATAGGCATCTTGTTCGCCAGAATGTTCTGCGCGCGAAATGGAGTTAAGAATGAGCAAACCGGCAGATTGGTGGCGTGGATCCGTCACGTATCAGATTTACCCCCGTTCTTTCATGGACAGCAATGACGACGGGATAGGTGACCTTAAGGGGATCACCCAACGGCTTGAGCATGTTGCCTCATTGGGTGTGGATGCAATCTGGCTGTCACCGGTTTTTGCGTCTCCGATGAAAGATATGGGTTATGACGTGTCGGACTACACCGATATCGACCCGCTTTTTGGCGATTTGGCTGACTTTGATGCACTTACCGCTCGCGCGCACGAGCTTGGTCTTAAAGTCATCATTGATCAGGTGATTTCGCACGCGTCTGATCAGCACCCCTATTTCGAAGAAAGCCGTCAAAGCCGCGACAATTCCAAATCCGATTGGTTTGTCTGGGGCAGCGCGAATTACGATGGCACTCCGCCAACAAACTGGATGAGCGTTTTCGGAGGGCCGTCCTGGACATGGGATAGCCGCCGCCAGCAATACTATATGCACAACTTCTTGTCTTCGCAGCCGGATTGGAATTTCCACAATCCCGAGGTGCAGGACTATATGCTTGCCAACATGCGGTTTTGGCTTGAGCGCGGCGTAGATGGCTTCCGGCTTGATACAGTGAACTACTACTTCCACGATGCTCTTTTCCGGGACAACCCGGCAAACCCATCTGATTGGGGGCCCACAGCGTCAAAACCCCATGACATGCAGATGCATCTCTTTTCCAAATCTCAACCCGAGAATCCCGCCTTTCTGGAACGGATCCGTGCGCTTTTGGACGAGTTCGATGCGCGAGCAACCGTCGGAGAGGTCGGCGACAGTCACAAAGCCATGGAGCTGATGGGCGAATACACCACCGGAAATCGGCTCAACATGGCCTATAGCTTTGATTTACTTGGCCCAACCTACACGCCCGCCTATTTTGAAGACCGCTTGTCTGCATTCTTCAAAGGCGCGTCAGATGGATGGCCCTGCTGGGCGTTTTCCAATCATGACGTGCCGCGTCACGCGGGTCGTTTCCTACCCAATGGTAAGGATCTTGATGCGATCGCCAAACAGTCTGCAGCACTCTTGCTGACGTTCCAAGGATCCGTTTGCCTATACCAAGGCGAGGAGTTGGGTCTGGTCGATACTGAACTTGCCTTTGAGGAACTAACAGACGTGCAAGGGATTGCTTATTGGCCCGAGCCCGTAGGCAGGGATAACAACCGCACCCCAATTCCATGGACTAAAGGCGCCGCAAACGCTGGGTTTTCGAACGCGAACAGCACGTGGTTGCCGGTGAAAGAGCCCGCGAAAGCCCGGGCAGTGGATCAACAAGAAGATGACCCGAAAAGTGTGCTCAACTTCTATCGAGAGATACTGAAACTTCGCAAAGGTCATGAAGATCTGCGCACAGGAGCCATAACCTTTCTTGATATGCCGCACCCTGTAATGGGATATGAGCGTGGAGAAGATTGGCTTTGCGTTTTCAATCTCTCAAATGAGGCGGTTAGCGTTGAGCTGCCTAACACGATTGAGGCCCCTGAGGTTGCCGAGGATGCGACACTTAAGGGCAAAGTGCTGAAACTAGGCCCCTCCGGTTTTGCTATCGCTCAAAAGGCGCGTTAGGTTCGGTTTGAGGGCTTTGTTTTTGGCCAAATTGGCACTGGGTTGCTCCCACACTGCCAGCTGTGTGACGTTTGTTTTACGAAGGCGCTTTGAATTAAGGGATACCCCATGACCGAAACGCATCTGCCACCGCACATGACCGCGGATGATTTGGCTGCGCTGCTCGAAGCGCGCCACCCTGCACCGTTTGATGTTCTGGGTGTGCACACGGTAAAGGGCAAACCTTGGCTTGTTGCCATCATTCCTGATGCAGTAGGCGTGTCTGCCGCTTTTGGCAAAAAAGCTGTCGAAATCCCTCGGCTATCAGGGCCAGTCTTTGCAGGACCAGTTCCAAAGTCCAAAGCCTCGCATACACTTACGGCGACGTTTGAAGACGGCGAGGATTGGACGTTTGAAGACCCTTACAGATTTGGCCCTGTGATCGGGGACGTAGATCAATACCTGTTGGGTGAAGGGACACATCGCCGGCTTTGGGAAACTCTGGGCGCTCATGTGTCAAAGATCGACGGCGTAAAAGGTACCCATTTCGCTGTTTGGGCACCTAATGCACAGCGTGTGAGTGTTGTCGGGGATTTCAACAGCTGGGATGGCCGCCGCGCGCCCATGCGCCGCGTCGGCAACACCGGCGCTTGGGAAATTTTCCTGCCTAATATTGGCGAAGGTGCCACTTATAAATTCGAAATTTCGTCTCAGGGGTCGGTATTTGAAAAGGCGGATCCTTGCGGATTTGGGGCCGAACACCCCCCAGCGACCGGATCGGTCGTCCGCGATATCTCTGGCTACGGTTGGGATGATAGCGAATGGATGAGCACACGCGCCGTAAAACATCGCCGCGATGAGCCCATTTCCATTTATGAGGTGCATCTTGGCTCTTGGCGGCGGGCTGCCGATAACCGCAAGCTTTCGTACAAAGAGCTTGCGACGGAATTGGTCGAATACGCCAAATACATGGGCTTCACCCATTTGGAATTCCTTCCGATCAGTGAATTCCCGTTTGACGGTTCTTGGGGCTATCAACCTGTGGGAATGTATGCCCCCACAATCCGCTTCGGCCCCCCCCATGAGTTCCGCGATCTTGTGGAAGCCGCGCATAAGGCAGGGCTTGGTGTGCTTTTGGACTGGGTGCCGGGGCATTTTCCATCAGACGCGCACGGATTGGCAGAGTTTGATGCAACGCATCTATATGAGCATGCAGACCCGCGCGAAGGGTTCCACCAAGACTGGAACACGTTGATCTACAATTACGGTCGCACAGAGGTGAAAAATTACCTCACTGCCAATGCCGTCTATTGGCTAAAAGAATACCACGTCGACGGCATCCGAGTGGATGCAGTCGCCTCAATGCTCTACCGCGACTATAGCCGTGATCACGATCAGTGGGTGCCCAACAAAGATGGCGGCCGCGAAAACTATGAGGCCATCGATTTCCTTAAAGAGATGAACACCGTCGCGTATGCCGAAGTTGACGGCATCATGACAGTGGCCGAAGAATCAACCGCGTTTCCGGGTGTATCGTCCCCGGTTGATGCAGGCGGTTTGGGTTTCGGGTTCAAATGGAACATGGGGTGGATGAACGATACGCTGCGCTACATCGAGAAAGATCCGATCTATCGCCAGTATGACCATCATCTGATGACATTCCCGATCGATTATTCTTTCTCCGAGAATTTCATTTTGCCGATTTCACATGATGAAGTGGTGCATGGCAAAGGCTCGATGATTGCAAAGATGCCCGGTAACGAATGGGAGAAGTTTGCCAATTTGCGGGCCTATTACGGGTTCATGTGGTCACATCCCGGCAAGAAGCTTCTCTTCATGGGCTGTGAGTTTGCCCAATGGGAAGAATGGAACCACGACGAAAGCCTCGATTGGGATGCTTTGCACGGCCCCCTTCAGCAAGGCATGCAAAATCTCGTCCGGGATCTTAACCACGTCTATCGTGACACCCCTGCCCTATATCGCCGTGATTGCGAGCCTTCGGGCTTCCGCTGGTTGGAAAATGACCCCGGTCAAAGCCTAACATCATTTGCGCGCTTCGGGGAAGACGGTGACGCGCCTGTGGTTGTGGTCTGCAACTTTACACCAATCGAACGCACCGGCGTGCGGATCGGTGTTCCAGAAGCTGGGACATGGTGCGAGATCCTTAATTCCGACGCGGACACCTATGGCGGCGGGAACCGTTGCAATGAGACCGACGTACACAGTGATGAAATCGCGTGGAGTGACCTTCCACAATCGATTGAAATTAACGTACCGCCGTTGAGTACTGTGATTTTTCAACGCAAGGCGTAAAAAGACAATAAGGGGAGAAACAATATGACAGACACCAATCGCTTGAGCCAACGGGCCATGGCCTTTGTACTGGCCGGAGGCCGTGGATCTCGGCTTCATGAGCTGACAGACCTTAGGGTCAAACCGGCTGTCTATTTCGGCGGCAAAACCCGAATTGTCGATTTCGCACTGTCTAATGCCCTAAACTCCGGCATCCGCAAAATGGCCATCGCGACACAGTACAAGGCGCACTCGCTGATCCGGCACTGCCAGCGTGGCTGGACGTTCTTCCGCGCCGAACGCAACGAATTTCTAGATATCCTGCCAGCCTCTCAGCGGGTGTCTGAAGACATGTGGTACCGCGGTACAGCCGACGCTGTGACCCAAAACGTTGACATCATCGACAGCTATGACGTTGACTACGTTGTTATTCTTGCTGGGGATCACATCTATAAGATGGATTACGAAATCATGCTGCGCCAGCATGTTGAGAGTAAAGCAGATGTCACGATTGGCTGCCTGACCGTTCCCCGCGAAGAAGCCACTGCATTTGGCGTTATGGCTGTTGATGAAGACAGCAACATCACTAGCTTCCTAGAGAAGCCAGCCGATCCGCCCAGCACACCGGAAGATCCCACCAAAGCGCTCGCTTCGATGGGCATCTATGTCTTCAACTGGAAGTTCCTGCGCGAGCTGCTGCGCAAAGATGCCGGTGATACAAACTCGACGCATGATTTCGGCAATGACCTGATCCCCGAAATCGTGAAAAACGGAAAAGCCGTTGCGCACCGGTTTGACGACAGCTGCGTGCGAAATGAAGGCGCACCTGCCTATTGGCGCGATGTAGGGACAGTTGATGCGTTTTGGCAGGCCAACATCGACCTGACGGATTTCACACCCGAGTTGGACCTGTGGGACAAGCAATGGCCCGTTTGGACTTATTCCGAAGGTGTCCCCCCCGCCAAGTTTATCCATGACGAGAAAGACCGTCGCGGCATGGCAATCTCATCAATGGTTTCTGGCGGTTGTGTGATCTCCGGGACCGAGGTGCGAAATTCGCTGCTGTTCACCAATGTGCATACCAATTCCTTTGCGGTGTTGGATCATTCTGTTGTTCTGCCGGACGTGGTGGTGAACCGTTCCGCACGGCTACGCAAATGTGTGATCGACCGCGCCGTGAATATCCCGGCTGGATTGGTTGTAGGTGAAGACCCAACGGAAGACGCGAAATTCTTCCGCGTGACGGAAAAGGGCACAACCCTGATCACGCAGCCAATGGTCGATAAATGGGAGGCCGCGCAGTAAAACGCGCGCCAGAACAAGAGGTTCAGCCATGCAGATACTCTCTGTAGCGTCAGAATGTGCGCCGCTGGTGAAAACTGGTGGGCTTGCGGATGTGGCGGGCGCATTGCCCGCCGCGCTTACCCCGCATGGTGCCACGACGCGCACAATTTTGCCCGGCTACCCTGCCGTCAAATCGGCGCTCAACGCTCCCGAAACAGTGATGGAGTGGCCCGATCTGTTCGGTGGTACGGCACGGCTTTTGGCGGGCGACGCCGCCGGGCTTGATCTGCTCGTCATCGATGCCCCTCACTTATATGATCGGGGTGCTGGCATTTACTTGGCTGAGGACGGTAAGGATTGGCCAGACAACCCTGAGCGCTTCGCTGCTTTGTCACGTGCGGCCTGTGATATCGCCAATGGCTGCGTTTCAGGTTACCAACCGGACATCGTACATTGCCATGATTGGCAGGCTGGGCTTGCACCTTATTATATCGCTCGGTCTTCAGCTGCGGGCCGCGTCAAAACCGTCCTGACAATTCACAATATCGCGTTTCAGGGTTTGACTGGGGCAGAACGCCTTGGATCACTTGGAATCGATCTTCAAGACTTCACCGCCGACGGCGTTGAATATTATGGGCGCGTCTCAGCTCTTAAGGCTGGTTTGCAATTTGCGGACAAGCTCACCACTGTCTCACCAACCTATGCCGAAGAGCTAATGACGCCCGATTTTGGCATGGGTCTAGATGGGCTTTTGCGGGCGCGGCGCGCAGATCTTGTTGGTATCTTGAATGGCATCGATGAGACCGCTTGGAACCCAGAAACTGATCAGCTCATCCATACGTATAAAGCGCCTAGGGGCAAAAGCGCAAACAAGCGCGCCTTACAGGAAGAATTTGGGTTGAGCGAAGCGGACGGGCCACTTTGCGTCGTGATTTCCCGGCTTACAGACCAAAAGGGGCTGGACCTTTTGCTAGAGGCATTGCCCACCTTGTTAGAGCGTGGTGGACAGCTGGCGCTTCTTGGATCCGGAGAACCGGGGCTTGAAGAGGCGTTCAAGCGCGCTGCACATGATCCAAATGTCGGGGTCCGTATCGGCTATGACGAAGCGCTGTCGCATCGCTTGATTGCAGGCGGCGACGCGATCCTTGTGCCTTCGCGCTTTGAGCCTTGTGGGCTGACCCAGCTTTATGGGCTGAAATACGGCGCTTTGCCTGTTGTTGCGCTTACAGGTGGACTGGCCGATACCGTCATTCCAGCAACACCGGCAACGATGGCCCGAACACTGGCAACAGGTCTGCAATTCTTCCCAGTGTCAGCAGGCGCATTGTCCAATGCGCTGGACAAGCTTTGCGATCTCTTTTCGCAACCGAAGCGCTGGTCCAAGATGCAGCGAAACGCTATGGCTCACCCTGTGGGATGGGATGTGTCAGCCGCCGCCTATGCCACACTCTATAAAGGGCTGAGCAAAGAGGCCTCATGAACGGATTGCAATTGACAGCTGGGCGATCATATCCGCTTGGCGCTACATTTGATGGCGAAGGTGTAAATTTCGCAGTCTTCTCGCAGCATGCAACGCGTGTAACGCTGTGCTTCTTTGATGAGGCCGGAACCGAAACCTATCTTGTCGATCTCGCGGAGCGAGACGGGCATGTCTGGCATGGGTACTTTTCGGGGATGCAGCCGGGCCAGCAATACGGGTATCGCGTGCATGGCCCCTACGCGCCTGAAGAGGGCCACCGCTTTAACCCGCACAAGCTTTTGATAGATCCATATGCCAAAAAGCTGACCGGGCACCCTGTTTGGGATGATGCGTTGCACGGCTATGAGATTGGCCATGCAGACAAAGATCTTAGCTTCGACCGCCGTGATAGTGCGCCGTTCATGCCGCGCTCTGTGGTGGTAGATCCCGCGTTCACTTGGGGAGATACCGCACAGCTGGATCGCCCTTGGAATGAGACGGTAATTTATGAGGCGCATGTAAAGGGACTGACCCAGCAGCGTGAAGATGTGCCTCACCGGGGCAAGTTCCTTGGGATGGCGTCCGACCCCATGCTGGAGCATCTCAACAATCTTGGGATCACTGCAATTGAGCTGCTGCCTGTTCAAGCCTTTATCGATGACCGTTTTCTTGTAGACCAAAACCTCAAGAACTATTGGGGTTATATGACGATCGGCTTCTTCGCGCCGGATCCGCGCTACATGAGCGCGGGCGACATAGCCGAGTTTCAACAAATGGTCGCCCGGTTCCACTCCGCCGGGATCGAGGTCATTCTTGACGTGGTCTACAACCACACGGCTGAGGGCAATGAAGCTGGCCCAACACTTTCTTTCCGTGGTTTTGACAATGCGAGCTACTATCGCCTGACAGGCGGCGGCCGCTACTATGTGAACGACACCGGGACCGGCAACTCGCTAAATTTCGACCACCCATTCACCATCCGGCTGGTGATGGACTCACTACGCTATTGGGTTGAGGTGATGCATGTTGACGGGTTCCGCTTTGACCTTGCCACCACTTTGGCCCGCACTGGCGGAACGTTCGATCGCGACGGTCCATTCATGCGAGCGATCCGGCAGGACCCGGTCCTTAATAAGGTTAAGCTCATCGCCGAACCTTGGGATATCGGCCATGGCGGTTACCAGCTTGGCGCGTACCCTGCCCCATTCTCAGAATGGAATGACAAGTACCGCGATCAGGTCCGCTCTTTTTGGCGAGGAGATGACGGGGTTACACACAAGCTTGCCACGCGCGTTGCGGGCTCATCGTTCCGTTTTGATCACGATGGCCGACGCGCCACGTCTTCGGTCAACTTCCTAACCGCCCATGATGGTTTTACGCTGATGGACACGGTCAGCTATGATAACAAACACAACGAGGCGAATGGTGAAAACAACGCCGACGGACACTCGCACAACCTTTCGGACAACTGCGGTGTAGAAGGTCCTACAGACGATCCCGATATCATTGCAAAGCGCGCGCAACGGCGGCGCAATATGCTGGCCACACTTCTTCTAAGCCAAGGCACTCCCATGATCCTTGCCGGGGATGAATTGGGCAACAGTCAGATGGGCAACAACAACGCCTATGCGCAGGACAATGAAATCGGCTGGGTCACGTGGGATGATCACGATCCAGAATTTTTGAAGTTCTGCAAAGATATCATCGCCTTCCGCCAAAACACGCCGATTTTGCGCCAGTCACGCTTTTTGCACGCACAGCCGCGGCTTGTTGATGGAATGCCGGATCTTTTCTGGCGCCGCGCCGACGGCGAACCGATGACCGCCGAAGACTGGGCACGGCCGGGGCTCAAGTTCCTTGGGGCTGAAATGCGTATGGCACGGGGCACCCCATCTTATGAGCCGCGCTTGGGGGCGATTTATATCATCTTCAACAACGGTTCCGAGGTGCGCGCAACGCTTCCCACCGCCGCAGATGGGCACTTTTGGTCGCGTGGCTTTGATACCGGCGCCGCCCTGCCCGCGCAGGACCGACCGCGCATCACCACGACCATTTCCGCGCATTCCGTTGTGGCCTTTACGCTTAAACCCATTCCAACCCCCGCCTAAGGAGGAGATCCCATGACCCCCACCGTGATCCAAACGCAGCCGATTGACGGCCAAAAGCCCGGCACTTCGGGGCTTCGTAAAAAGACGCGCGTGTTCATGGGTGAGCACTATCTTGAAAACTATGTGCAAGCGATCTTTGACGGGATTGGCGGCGTTGAGGGCAAAACACTCGTGGTTGGTGGTGACGGCCGATACTTCAATGATCGCGCCATCCAAGTGATCCTCCGAATGGCCGCCGCCAATCTTGCACAGCGTTGCATCGTTGGTGCTGGCGGAATCCTCAGCACGCCCGCCGCATCCCATTTGATCCGCAAACGTGGCACGGACGGCGGCTTGATCTTGTCGGCGTCTCACAATCCCGGCGGACCTGAGGAGGATTTCGGCCTCAAATACAATGGCCCTAACGGCGGACCAGCAAATGAAGGTGTGACCGACAAAATTTACGCGCGCACCACTGAACTCACCGAGTACAAAGTGGTCGAAGCGGCGGAAATCGATCTGGGAACTTTGGGCGAAAGTGACCTCTCTGGGATGGCTGTCGAAATTGTTGATCCCGTCAATGACTATGCAGAGCTGATGGAAAGCCTGTTTGATTTTGCCGCAATTGGTGAATTGTTCGCCAACGGCTTTCGCATGCGGTTTGACGCAATGCATGCTGTCACGGGCCCATACGCTACTGAGATCCTTGAGAACCGGCTTGATGCCCCGTCTGGCACAGTCAGCAATGGGACACCCTTGCCTGACTTTGGCGGTGGCCACCCTGACCCCAATCCGATCTGGGCCAACGAGTTAATGGACGAGATGTATGGCTCAGATGCGCCAGACTTTGGCGCCGCATCCGATGGCGATGGTGACCGTAACATGATCGTTGGCAAAGGGGCCTATGTTTCTCCGTCGGACAGCCTTGCCGTTTTGGCCGATCTTGCACATCTCGCGCCTGCATATGCTGAAGGTCTCAGCGGGATCGCACGCTCGATGCCCACATCCGCTGCTGCTGACCGTGTTGCCAAAGCCAAGGGGATCGAAGCTTTTGAAACGCCAACGGGCTGGAAATTCTTTGGCAATCTTCTGGATGCAGGCCGTGTCACGATCTGTGGCGAAGAAAGCGCTGGAACCGGATCCAATCACGTACGTGAAAAGGATGGGCTTTGGGCAGTTCTTCTTTGGCTCAACATTTTGGCGAAAACAGGTAAGTCCGTGCCGGATCTACTGGCGGATCATTGGGCGCGCTACGGCCGCAACTATTACTCGCGCCACGATTACGAAGCCGTTGATAGCGATGCCGCAAACGGCCTGATGCAAAACCTGCGCGATAACCTCGCCACCCTACCCGGTCAAAGCGCAGGCGGTCTGACGGTAGAGTCGGCGGATGAGTTTGCCTATGATGATCCGGTTGATGGATCGCACTCCGCTGCGCAGGGTATTCGTATCTTCTTTGAAGGCGGTGGCCGGGCTGTGTTCCGCCTGTCCGGGACTGGGACACAAGGCGCAACATTGCGGGTATATTTGGAGCTTTTGGAAACGCAGACCGACCAACTTCAAAAAGACCCACAAGACGCGCTTGCTCCAATTATCTCAGCGGCTGATGCATTGGCTGAGATTAAATCCCGCACTGGGCGCGACGCACCTGACGTCATCACCTAGTGGCCGTCTCCTCTGCCAAGTTTTTTGAGCTGCGCCACACCCGCAGCAAAGGTGACCTTTGGCCGATGCTAGACCGCGTCTATGGCCGCCACACCGCGTATGAACCGTTTAAGACGGCCCTTTTGGCCACGCTCAAATCCGCGTGGCACCGGCGACCCAATGACCTGAAGTTGCTGGACCTCAAACGCGATCTTGATCCGGATTGGTTTCAGCGCTCTGAGATGGTCGGCTATGCGTGCTATACGGATCGTTTCGCGGGGCAGCTAAAGGACGTCCAAGATCGCCTTCCCTATTTGCAATCTTTGGGCGTCAATTACCTACATCTCATGCCACTGTTAGAGCCGCGCCCCCGTCCGAATGACGGCGGCTATTCTATAATGGACTATCGACGCGTGAACCCCGACCTGGGCACGATGGATGATCTTGAGACGTTGGCGGGTACGATGCGCGCAAATGACATGTCATTGTGCATCGATCTGGTTCTGAACCATACCGCGCGCGAACATGCATGGGCACAAAAGGCGCTGGCAGGCGATCCCTTTTACCAAGCGTTTTACTATTTCTTCGACGATGACACACAACCGCGCCTTTATGAGCGCAGCCTCATCGAGATCTTTCCAAACGACTCCCCCGGCAATTTCACTTACGTTCCAGAACTCGACAAATGGGTTTGGACAACCTTCACCGAGCATCAATGGGATCTAAACTGGTCGAACCCTTGGGTCTTCCTTGAGATCGTAAAAGTCATGATGTTTCTTGCCAACAAGGGGATTGATATTCTGCGGCTCGATGCGGTGGCTTTTTTGTGGAAACGGCTCGGAACGCGCTGCCAGTCTGAGCCTGAAGTGCATTGGCTTCTACGCGCTTTACGAGCCTGCTCACGGATTGTCTCACCGGCCGTTCTTCATTTGGAAGAGGCAATCACCGGCCCCGCTGAGATGCTCACCTATTTGGGCCGTGGGGAGCATGATGGGCGCGAAGGCAACCTTGCCTATCACAACAACTTAATGGTTCAATATTGGTCCGCGCTTGCCAGTCGCGACACAACATTGATGCGCCACGTGATGCGCGAAAATTTCCCTGAAACCGTAACCAACGCGACCTACGCCACGTATCTGCGCTGTCACGATGATATCGGTTGGGCGATTTCCGATGAAGACACTGGCGCATTGGGTATGTCAGGTCACGCTCACCGCGCTTTCCTTTCTGATTTTTACGAGGGCACGTTCCCGGGCTCTTTTTCGAATGGGGCATTGTTTCAAGAGAACAAAGGGACAGGGGACAAACGCATTTCCGGGACACTGGCTTCGCTGGCAGGAATGGAACAACCAGATGGCGAGGAAATGGCCATACACCGCATCCTGATGGGGACTGCGCTGATCGCATCCTTTGGTGGCGTACCTTTGATCTATATGGGCGACGAAATCGCAACTTTGAATGATTTCAGCTACTTGCAGGACGAATATCGATTTGATGACAGCCGCTGGGTTCACCGTCCTGCAATGGATTGGGACCGCGTGGCCCAAGCGGAGTCAGGTCGCGACCCTCAAGCGCGCGTGCTTGCAGGCACCCGGCATATCATGGCACGGCGCAAAGCCACAGTACAGTTCCACGGCACGGTGCCAACGCATATCCTTGAGCCAGACGCGATCGAAGTTTTTGGCTTCTCGCGTCTTGCCCCCACTGGCGCCGTGGTGTGCTTGTTTAATATGTCGGATCGGATTGTCAGCGTTTCAGGCGGCTGGTTGCGCGACCAAGGGATCACTGAGTTCTACGATTTGCTCAGCAATGCTGAGGTGGGCCTACACGAGGATCAGTTGGTGCTGCTTCCATATGCACGTGTTTGGATGACTTAGCACCCTGATTTGAGCGCTAAGCGAGTGTGGCGATTGCTCACTTGCTGGCCTTAGGCTGTCAAAAGCCTCAAGTCGTACCCCGATGGCCTTTTGCAGACTTTGCTTTGGCAGCTTTTTCAGCAGCGCGGGCGCGGTTCTTTTTGCTGCTGGGTTTGCCCGCTGGTGGCTTGGAACCACGCGAAGGACTGGCGTCGCCGCCGTTGTCGGACGGGCCTTTTTTGGGGCCGGGTTTGGTCCAGCCGCCACTTGCAGCTTTGGAGCCAGGTTTCTTCCCTGAGCTGCCAGCGGGCTTACCTTTGCCACCGCCCTTGTAGCTGGGCTTTGGCCCACCTTTAGGCCCACCCTTTGGCCCCGATTTAGGCTTTTTGGGCTTCGCGTCTGGCGCATCGTTCCAATCAGTGGGAGGTGTCGATTTCGGATAACCTGCCTTCTTCGACGCACCGCCATCAGAATTGGACTTACCTTTGTAACCACCCTTCCCGCTTGGTTTTGGCGCACCGCGCGGACCACGATCAATGATTGGTGCTTTATCCAGCTGTTTGAGCTGCGCGCCTTCCTCCAATGTCATGGACGAGCCAACAGCCTTGAGAAAACCGTCGACTGCGCTTTTGCGGATCTCGATAAGCGACGCATCTGCCGTGATGCGGATCGCGCCGACATCCTCACGTGAGATATTGCCCGCGTTACAAATAACAGGCAGAACCCGGCGCGGTTCAGCATCTTTTGCGTGACCGCCAGCCAAAGAAAACCAAACGCTTGGCCCAAAAGATTCACGTGGTGCCGAAGGCGCTGAGACGTCTGACAACTCTTCGGGCGCAGAATGCCGTTCACGATACATGTGCACGTAAGCCGCCGCCAATTGCTCGGGTGTAAAGCGTGTGGTCAGTGTTTCAACAATCGCGGCATTTGAAGGCGCAATTTCAGCAGCCCAATCGGAGTTTTCCAACATGCGTTCGTCATCCCGCGCGGTGACGGCGTCCGCTGACGGTGCATCCCCCCATTCCGCACGAAGTTTGGCCCACCCCAAAAGCCGCTGCGCTTTCTTACGCGCGGCGGGCGGTATGATTAGCGCGCTCACCCCTTTTCGGCCCGCACGCCCTGTGCGCCCGGATCTGTGCAGCAGAGTATCTTGGTTTGATGGCAATTCCGCGTGGATCACCAACTCTAGATTAGGAAGGTCGATGCCGCGCGCTGCAACATCTGTTGCCACACACACGCGCGCACGCCCGTCCCGCATAGCTTGCAAAGCATGGGTCCGCTCGTTCTGGCTAAGCTCACCTGACAGCGCGACCACAGAGAACCCACGATTTGACAGCCGCGTTGTAAGCCGGTTGACCATTGCACGCGTGTTGCAAAAGACGATGGCATTCGGCGCTTCATAAAAACGCAAGACATTGATGATCCCATTCTCTCCGTCGCGCGGGGAAACATTGAATGCGCGATATTCGATGTCTGCGTGTTGAGTGGTCTTAGAGGCCGTAGAGATCCGTTCAGCGTCTTTTTGGTAGTTGGTCGCTAGCTTAGCGATTGCGGCGGGCACAGTCGCTGAGAAAAGGAGCGTCTGACGCTCTTCCGGTGCCTGTTCGAGAATGAACTCAAGATCTTCGCGGAAACCAAGGTCCAACATTTCATCCGCTTCATCCAGCACCACCGCACTAAGCGCGCTCAAATCGATGGAACCGCGCATAATGTGATCGCGCAGGCGGCCGGGTGTGGACACAACAATATGCGCTCCTCGAGCCAGTGCGCGGCGCTCATCGCGCATGTCCATCCCACCAACTGTTGAAGCCAGCACAGCACCCGTTTTGGCAAAAAGCCAGCTTAGCTCGCGCTTGACCTGCATCGCCAACTCTCTGGTGGGGGCAATGATCAAAGCGTGGGGTGCTCCGGCGCTCTCAAATGCTTCTGCCTCGCCCAAAATGGTTGGGGCAATCGCCAAACCAAAACCCAGTGTCTTGCCCGACCCGGTTTGAGCCGAGACAAGGAGATCTTTGCCCAACATTTCAGGAGCCGTTACGGCTTCCTGTACGGCGGTCAGGGTATCATACCCTTGGGCACTTAGGGCTTCTGCGATGGCTGTCTTCACGGGAGGGATCACTTTTCAACGTTGGAAGATCGCGCAGTAGCCTGTGCCGGGCAAGATGTATAGCGACAACCGACATGCACGTTGCCAACCCTGGCGTTTAAGGGCCAAGGATTTTGCAAAATCCTTGCAAGACCCTTTTCAAGGGTCTTTTACCCAGTCTCTTTGGCAAGGGTCACGTCAAATTGTACGGAAAGCCACGGATCGGTAACTGTTCCAGACAAGGCCATGCCCTCTGGAAAATCTGCCGCATTCTTTTCCACGTAATGCATTACCAGATCTTCGCGCACCCCGAATACTGTGTCTTGATCCAGATAGGGATCATCGTCTGGAAAGACCTCGGTGACTAGGGATCGAAAGCCTGGCGCCTTTACGATAAAATGCAAATGTGACGGCCGCCACGGGTGGCGCCCGCACGCGTTGAGGATCCCTCCTACGGGGCCGTCCGTTGGCACAGTATACTCAACCGGCTTGACCGTCGTGAACGCATAGCGCCCGTCATCGCCGACATTCATGAGCCCGTGAAAAGAGAACGTGTCTTGGGCCTCATCCTGGCTTGCATAAAGCCCGTTTGGGGCGGTTTGCCATATATCGATCTCCGCTCCTGGAATTGGGTTGCCGTCGGTATCGCGGATCACACCTTCGGCGAGCAACACAGGGCCGCCAAAATTGCGTTTCATGTCGCCGCCCACCTCCAACGGTGGCGCACCCGACACATGAAATGGCCCAAGGACGGACGAGGAGGTTGCATCGGAGCGCGAATTAATCATGTCAACCAGCGAAGACAGGCCTAGGACATCCGACGCGAGTACAAACTCATGCCGATCTTCCGTCTCAATCGCAGCGCAGCCTTCCAAAAAGGCAATGCCTTGTTGCCACTCAGCGTGGGTGAGTTTGGTTTCGCGCGCAAAGTCATGCAAATGCTGAACCAATGCACCCATGATCTCGCGCAAACGCGGATCCATTCCTTCGGCCATGTAACCTTTGAAAACGTCTGTGATGTTGTCTTGGGTGACGTTGCGCATGAGTGGGCCTCCTTAGATCAGCGCGAGGCTGAGGATTGGGAATTCAATGAGGATGAAGAGAACGATCAGCATCACGAAAGCGAAAGGCAAAGCGCCCATGAATACGTCCTTGAGCGAAATGCGATCATCATCAATCGTCGATTTGATGACGAAACACGATATTCCCAATGGAGGGGTTAGCAGGCCGATTTCAGCCCCAACAACCGTGATGATGCCAAACCAAATGAGGGACATGTCCATTGCTTCAGCCAGTGGCAAAAACAGCGGCACCACGATCAAAATGATGGATGCGGTATCAAGCAGCGTGCCCAAGAAGAGCATCAAGAGCACGTAAAGCAACATGATCATCCAGAAGGACGCGGAGTTGCCTGCCAGCAAATCCTGAAGCTGGTTTGGCAGCCCAGCAAGGCCTAGCATGCGGCTATAGATCGATGCTGCAGTGATCAGGAATAGGATCGCGGCCGTGATATGGCCGGTTTCCAGCAATGCATCCCAAAAGCTTTTGAGGGACATCGACCGCCGAAAAATCGCGATCAACAAGGCCACAAACGCGCCTGCGGCTCCGGCTTCAACTGCTGTCATCCAGCCGGTGTAGATGCCGCCCAGCACAATGGTGATCAAGCCAAGCGTCGGAAGTGTTTTAGAGGCAATTTCCCGAGGGCTCATCCATTCAGTATCTTCGACCACACGCCCACCAACGAAACCCGGTGTGAAGCGGCCCATAAACCAGATCGCGGCCACATAGGCGATGGCCAGAAGGATCCCCGGTATCACGCCAGCAAGGAACATATCCCCAACCGATTGCTCCGCCACGAAAGAATAGATGATCAACATCGCCGAGGGCGGAATGATCATGCCAAGCACAGACGATCCCGCAACAACCCCAACGGCAAAGCGCGGGTTGTATTCTTGGGCCATCATCTGCGGCACAGATACTTTTGTAAACACCGAAGCCGAAGCAATCGATGAGCCGGTGACCGCTGCAAAAACAGCATTGGCCCCAACGGTGGCCATGCCGATCCCGCCTTTAACCTTGCGGAACCTCATTGTCATTACTTCGTAGATGTCTCGTCCAAGCCCCGCCTTTGAGACGACTAATCCCATAAAGGTAAATAACGGGATCGTGGCAAAGCTGTATTCCATCGCGCTATCGCCGACAGCAACTTTGAGCAGGTTCAGCGAGAGGGTGAAATTGTCCCGCATCAGCCAAATGGACACGATAGATACCATGCCCAAAGCGATGGGAATATAGACGCCTGAATAAATCAGGAAAACGATCGCAATGACCGAGATAAGGCCGATCTCGATGGGGGTCATTTGCCTGAGCCTTTGTGAGTGGTGCCGTCATGTTCTGGAGCGTGGACAAGCTGTGGCCGATCCTGTGCGGTGATGACTTTGATCATGAAGATGATACAAGCCAAAGACGTACCCACAGAAATGACCAGTTTCACCGGCCACCATGGAATTGTGAAGATGCCCGGAACTCCGAAGAAATCCTGCGTGTTCCACATATGAAGAAATTCAGGAAACGTCACATAGGCGATGAGGCCCATAAAGATCGCCGAGAGTGAATTGATAATCCGGCGCATCGTTGCAGCTGCAGCTGGGCGTTTTGCATGGAGCACATTCAAAAATCCGTCAGACCGTGTCAGCCGATCAACACGGACCACATCCGCCAGCTGCAAGAACACGATCAAGACCACCGAAAACTGGACCATTTCATAGGTGCCCGGTATCGGCGCGGAGAAAACACTGCGCGCAATCACGTCGATGTTGAGAAGCGCCACCAACGCAAGCACAACAAGTGTGCCCAGAGCGTTGGTGGCGATGGCAAATGTATTGGCGACCCGAGAGAGGCCAGCCACAAATGTGTGGAACATGCGTTGAACCTTTCGTCTCGGGTCGCGCTATGGGTGCTTATTCTGTGGTCCAATCACGGACACCCGTGAAGCCAGCGGCCTCAAGCTTACCAAGATAGGACTCAAGCATTTGAGTTCCGGGCTCACCACGATCGTTAAGGTTTGCGGCCCATTCTTGCGCGATGTTTGGCATCGCAGAAGCCCAAGATGCACGATCCTCGGCGGACACTTCTACGATTGTGCCCCCTGCCTCGACATATGCCGCCTTAGAAGCAGCCGCGCGGTCCATAGCGATCCCTGCCACGTGGTCACGGTAGTCTACGGCTACGGCCTTCAAAACGTCCTTCACCTCATCAGGCAGGCTGTTCCAATAGTCTTGGTTCACAGTGACTGTCTTAGAGTTCACAGCCCCAAGGTTCGCGTTCAGCATATAAGGCGCGACCTCGGAAATCTTGAATGTTGCGGCGGCTTCTGGCCACAGCATGCCCGCATCAACAAGGCCGGTTTGCAGCATGTTGTAGAAGTCCGTCAAACCACCACGGACCCCTGCAGCACCGTCGATCCCTTCGAGGTAGCGCAAGTTCATACCAGCACCGGCAATCTTCTTGCCCTCAAGGTCTGACACGCTGGCCACCGGGCTTGTCGAGAATACTTGATAGCTGTCCAGAACAACACCTGTCGCCAGATAAACCTGGTTTTGAGCCGCGAATTCATTCTGCATCGCTGGATATTCGCGTGCAATCTCGTCGACCGCTTTGGCCACCGCACGTGCATCGGACGCAACAAATGGCGTTACAGCCGCAAGACCTTGCGAGGGCAATTTGGAAGAATGGAAGATTGTTGTGACAATCCCGATATCGCCCAAGCCCAGCTGCACCCCTTCGAGCACGCCGCGCGGCTTGACGATGGATCCGCCATAATTCTCTTGCCAGTCCATCACGTAGTTGCCGGTTTCGGCCAAACGCCTGTCAACTTCAGGGATGAAAAAGCCCGTGAATTCCTTGACCCAGAGCGCCCGCGCTGGATAGCCGTCAATGACAACAGCAGAGATACGCTCCTGCGCGATTGCAGGGATCGCCGTGAGCGTAGCGAGTGCTGCGCCCAAAAGGGCCTTTTTGTTGAAATGCTTCATATCTTTCCTCCCAGAGTAGCGGGCATTTTGCCCAGAATCTTTGTTGTTGAGCGCTTAGGTATCTTTGACCCAATGCACTGTTAGCTCTGTGCCCGCTGCTTGGAACAGCTTTGCTATGGCACAGTATTTGGATGTCTCAGCCCCAACCTGTGCCAATTCCTCGGCACTTGCATCCCCCGTGCATCGCACGGTGAGAGTGATTTCAGGGAATGGGACGTCAATCTCTTCGGTCATCAACACGCCACGGCGGTCAAATTTGCACACAGCATCTATTTCGATTTTTCCCAGATCCACTTCCAACCGGCTGGCACATTTGTGGCCAATCACATTGGTACAAGCGATGAGCGCGGTCATTGCGCTTTCCGTCGGGGTGGCGCCCATATTCGTGCCGCCGCGCTCTTCAGGTTCGTCAATCACAACAGTCAAGTCGCGCACCGGAATTTCGGTGCGTGCATGTGTTGGACACTGCGCAGTGGCGCGGTAGGTGACAATGGTTTTTGGTTTTACTGCCATTTCTTCAATCCTCAGGCCCAACGACACACATCATCAAATGCAAAACGCGGCAACTTTTGGAACAGCGCCGTTTCATCTGCGTAACCAAGATTTATTAAGAAATTGGATTTAAGAGATGTGCCTGCAAAAAATTCTTCGTCGACGATCTCGTTCGAAAAGCCCGACATCGCACCAACATCAAGACCAAGCGCGCGGGCAGCCATCATGAAATAGGCTCCCTGTAGGGTGCCGTTGCGGAATGCCGTCGCTTCGCAAAATGCGGGTTTGCCTTCGAAAAAGTGGCGACGGTCCTCATGCGGAAAGAGAAAAGGAAGGTGCTGCCAAAACTCAAGATCATGCGCCACAATCACAGTGACTGGCGCGCTTGCCATCTTGGGCACGTTGAGCGGTTTGAGAGATTTGGAAAGACGCTCCTTACCTTCGGACGATTTCACAAAAACAAACCGCGCCGGCAGTGTGTTCATACTGGTCGCACCGTTGATGGTGATCTCGTAAATTTCCTCAAGCACTGCATCTGGCACCGGCTTGTCAGTCCATGCGTAATGCGAGCGGGCTTGCCGCAAAACCACATCAATCGCGTCATCAGAAAGTTGGTCCATTCGGCCCTTCAAGGCTCGGTGGTCGGCCTGTGCCTTCGCGCGCAGAGTATCTAGAGCTGCTCCTGTCGGCGCGTTCATTGCGCTGCCACCCGCGCTGTTGCATCTTTTTCATCAATAATCGGACTTGAGCATATGCCAATCCCTTCGATTTCGATGTCAACAACCTCCCCCGGCTTGAGCCAACGCGGATTCGGTTTCTTAGCATGGCCAACGCCCGGCGGCGTGCCCATTGCGATGTAGTCTCCCGGCTCAAGGGTGGTGTATTCCGAAATCGTCGCAATCATCGTCGCAACATCCCAGATCATATTTCCGGTGTTTGAGCTTTGCAGGATCTCATCGCCAACGCGACTTTCGATTTTCAGGCCCGACGCACCAGCAGGCAGCTCATCTGGTGTAACCGTAAAGGGCCCAATCGCGCCGGTATCGTCAAAGTTCTTTCCGGGGGTCCATTGGTGCGTCTTTCTCTGATAATCACGTACCGAGCCATCGTTGAACACAGTGTATCCAAACACATGCTCCAACGCCTCTTCTTTAGCGATGTGGCGCCCGCCAGTGCCGATAATCACCATCAATTCTGCTTCGTAATCAAGCTTTTCCGAACAAGCAGGCCGCACCATTGGCGCACCCGCCGCCATGATCGAGTTATTACCCCGCATAAAGAGCGCCGGATAATCAGGAATATCATAGCCGCCCTCTTTGATGTGGTCCGTGTAGTTCAGGCCCGTACAAATGATCGTGCGCGGCAACGCGACAGGCAAGGCCGGGGTGATAGATGCCACCGGGACAGTGGCCGCTCCGGCCATCTTGGCGGTAACCGATTCGACCAAGGCAGGATCACGGCACAGGCCCATAAGATCCCCCCCCACAGCGGCCTCCAGAGCCGTCAAATTAACGGCATTTTCACCGCTAACAGCAAACACTGCAGTGCCGCCTTCCGTCTCTCCCACCAGATATTTCATGCGCATCATCCTTGCCAATTTCGAGAAATTCTGCCTACAATCTGGGTGTGTGTCAATAAATATCGATTTTTTTAAGGATGGCCGAGATGGTAGCATGGACCGATTACAAAGCGCAGGCGAAAGAGCGTGGCGCACTGGGACTCGAACTTTATGCTGCAATTTCAACACCCCAGAAGGCACCTGAAGATGTAAAGGCCTCATTGCCTGACCACCTCGCCTATCAGGCCGAATTAGAGCGCGCTGGATCGCTAGCATTCGCCGGCCCGATGTCCGACGAAACAGGCGAACACATGCAAGGTCTGGGCCTGATTGTTTACCGCGCTGACAGTCTTGAGGCAGCACGGGCCCTAGCAGAAGGCGATCCTATGCATAGGTCTGGTGCACGGAGCTTTGAGCTACGGCGCTGGATGATCAATGAGGGGTCTTTCACGCTTTCTGTTGGGCTTTCGACGAACAAAACCGCGTTTTCATGAAGATCTTGATGCCATGAACCTGATCAACACCACCCAATCCGGCGATACGTCTGCCACCAGTGCAGCTTATGCTACACTGCGCGAGATGATCCTTTCGGGCGCCCTGCCCGCTGGTGAAAAGCTGAAGATCGAACATTTGCGCAAGATCCTTAACACTGGCGCGTCCCCCGTGCGTGAAGCGCTAAGCCTTCTTACGTCAGATATGCTAGTTGAACGGATCGATCAGCGTGGGTTTCGCGCCGCCCCAGCCAACTTTGAGAACTTCAAAGAAATTCTGGGCCTCAGATGCGCTCTTGAGGATATGGCGCTGCGCCAGTCGATAACGCGCGCTACAGCAGAGTGGGAAGAACGAGTGGTTTTGGCGCATCATCGTATGAAGCGCGTTGTAAACACTGAGACATTTGAAGAGGCGCACAAAACATTTCACATGGCGCTTCTAAGCAATGCCGCGTCTCCCGTACTCGAACGGTATTGCAGCCAGCTTTATGATCTGAACATCCGATATCGAAATTTGGCGGCCGGGAGTGTGACCTACAAAAAGCGTGATATTGGCGCAGAACATGACGCAATTCTGAATGCAGCAATTCAGCGTCAAGAAGACGCTGCGTCGGATGCGCTTCTAAGGCACTATCGCGAAACGGGATCCTATCTTACCAAAGCATTGAGCAACATTTGACAGCCACCTTTTGCAAAGAGCCTGCCCATGCAACGCAATCGCTTCCTGACTGATATCTTGTCCACGCTCTTTGATCGGGGCGGTGCCCTGCGCAGCGTCGACGACAAGCGCGATATCTTCGTTTTGTGCCGCTCCCTATTGTCCGCCGAAGGGGAGGTTTCCGGGCAAAAGCTCGCAGCGACGATCCTTGCCCGCTATGCCAAGCTGGATGACGAGGAAAAAAACGCGTTCTTCCTTTTCCTTAACACGGAAATGGATGTGGACGGAGCGGCCGTTTCTGCGCTTGCCGCTCAATATGCTGGCGTTCCCGCGACTGAAACATTCAAAGCACTGGCCCAAGCCTCTGAGCCTAGGCGCCAAGAACTGTTGCGCCGCCTCAATCAGCCCGTCGGCGCGACCGAGGCCATTGTGGCCATGCGCGTTGATCTTTTGAAAGCAAAGCGATCGCATCCCGAATTGGAGCGCACGGACTACGATTTTGTTCATCTCTTCCGCAGCTGGTTCAATCGCGGGTTTTTAGTGCTCAAGTCGATCGATTGGGACACGCCGCCCAGATTGCTTGATAAGATCGTTGCGTATGAAGCTGTCCATCAGATCAATGATTGGGAAGACTTGCGCCGCCGCCTGTATCCGCCTGACCGTCGGTGCTTTGCGTTCTTTCACCCGGCAATGCCGGACGAGCCCTTGATCTTTGTGGAGCTGGCCCTGACAGAAGGGATCCCAGGCTCAGTGACCAATCTTCTGTCCGAAGGCCGCAATGAATTGCAGGCGGAAGCCGCCAAAGTTGCCGTTTTCTATTCGATTTCGAATTGCCAAACCGGGCTTACAGGCATCAGTTTTGGCAACCTTTTGATCAAACAGGTTGTGGCTGAGCTGGCACTTGAATTCCCGCAGCTTGAAAAATTCGTGACCCTTTCACCGATCCCCCGCCTCAATCAATGGCTTGAGACACAAATCGAGGACGAGACCCACGGCGCATCAGCCCAAGCGATCTTAACGGGCCAAGCGTCAGCCCAAGAACTGCGCGCGATGGCCGCCCGTTATCTGCTTAATGCCAAGCGCGACGATGGCATGCCCTTTGACCCGGTTGCGCGTTTTCATCTTGGCAATGGGGCCCAAGTCTATGATGTCCACGCGGCCGCAGACACCTCTCCCAATGGGTTGGCACAGGCCAGCGGGGCGATGGTAAATTACCTGTATGATCTGGGCCAAACAGAGAAGAACCACGAGCAATTTGCGCTGAACGGTGTGATCGCTTCGGCCAAACCTGCGCAAACGCTTTCAACCACAGCGTTAAGCACACCGCCCCCTCCGAAACCGCTTCAGGAACCTGCCGCGTGACCAATACTCTCTACGACGCCCTATTTGCCCCACATGCCGCTGCCAGCGGAGTTTTCTTGACGCTCGACGATGGGACAGAGCTGAGCTATTCGGGCTTTGTGGGGCGGGTTGCGCAACTCGCGCATGTCTTGGTCAATGCTGGCGTGAAACCGGGCGACCGCGTTGTCGTTCAGGCCCCAAAACTGGTGGATACGATCGCGCTATATGGGGCCGCGGTACAATGTGGGGCGGTATATTTACCGCTCAACACAGCTTATACGCAGTCAGAGCTATCCTATTTCATTGAGGATGCGGCTCCCGCACTTGTGGTCTGCGACGTTTCAAGCGCCGATAAAATTGCTTCAATCTGCCCCACCAGCGCAAAAGTAATGACGCTGAGCACCCAGAATAACGGATCCTTAAGCCAGGCGGCTGATACGGAGCCAACAACCTTTGAAACGGTCCCGAGGGCCCCGGATGATTTGGCGGCGCTTCTTTATACATCAGGCACAACAGGTCGCTCAAAGGGCGCAATGCTCAGCCATAAAAACCTGCTGTCCAATGCAATGAGCCTATCTGACCTGTGGCAAATTACGGGCCAAGATCGTCTTATTCATGCACTGCCGATCTTTCACACACACGGCTTGTTCGTAGCAATGAACACAGCCCTGCTTTCCGGTGCGCAAGTGCGCTTCATGGCCGCGTTTAGTGTGGACGCAATCCTTTCCGAAATCCCTGCGTCAACTTTATTGATGGGCGTCCCAACGTTTTATACTCGCCTATTGGGCGATCCGCGTATGACCCGCGAGCTGGTTGCAACGATGCGGCTGTTTATCTCTGGCTCTGCGCCGCTTTTGACCGAGACCCATACGGAATTTGAAGAGCGCACCGGCCACCGCATTCTTGAGCGCTATGGAATGACAGAGACAAACATGATCACCTCAAACCCTTATGAGGGCGAGCGGCTGGCAGGCACCGTGGGCTATGCTTTGCCGGGCACCGAGGTGGTAATCACAAACCCAGAAACAGGTGACGCGCTTGCCTACGGGGAAATCGGTATGATTGAGGTGCGCGGCGACAACGTATTTCAGGGCTACTGGAACATGCCCGAAAAGACAGCCGAGGAACTGCGAGAGAATGGTTTCTTCTTGACTGGCGATTTGGCCATTCAATCCGAAGATGGCCGCATCTCAATCGTGGGCCGCGCCAAGGATTTAATCATTTCAGGCGGATACAACATCTATCCCAAAGAAATTGAGGACGTGTTGAACGATCTACCGGGCGTTGAGGAAAGCGCCGTCTTTGGTGTGCCACACGCGGATTTCGGGGAAAGCGTGATTGCGACGCTCGTGGCCAGCCATGACACCGCGCCTGATATTGACGCGGTTCGCGCTGCTGTGGAAACCACACTTGCTCGTTTCAAACACCCCCGCGTCTATCAGATCGCCGCGGCCCTGCCCCGCAACACGATGGGCAAAGTGCAAAAGAACGTCCTGCGCGCGGAGTATGAGGCGTGACCAGCGTTAGGATACGGTCCAAACGTGCAGTGAAATCAGTTTAGCCTGCACCACAGTGCGCGCAAACAGGGCGAATTGCGATGTATGGCGCACGGTTGGCTTGAGCCGAAGCACCTAGCGCGGATCTGAAGCCCAGTGGTCCCGACACGTTTTAGGCAAGCTGGGCACCGATAT
>CALKJA010000152.1 GCA_937995865.1 uncultured Paracoccaceae bacterium
GCAACAGCTTTGACCGCTTCTTGCCTATTGGTGGTTGCGTAGCAAATATCTTCTTTGTGCGGGCCAACAATTGCAGGGAATCGCGTGTAAAGCGCCGCAACGATCTCTGAAGTATCATCAACCGAAAGTGTTGTTTGCGTCACGAATGCCAGCTTGTCGGGATCGCGGACTTCAACAGTCGCCACATCTTCCACGGTTTCAACCAAAAGCACTTCACCTGACGGCAATTGGCCCATTGTGCCGACAGTCTCGGGGTGGCCGGCATGGCCGATCATGATCATCTGCAGCCCGCTACTGTGGTGCCTTTCGGCCTCGATATGGACTTTGGATACAAGTGGGCAGGTTGCATCCACAAACACCATCTCTCGGGCCTGCGCTGCGGCAGGAACGGATTTCGGAACGCCATGCGCTGAGAAAATTACGGGCCTGTCGTCCGGGCATTCATCCAATTCTTTGACAAATACCGCTCCTTGCGACCGAAGGCTGTCGACCACGTATTTGTTATGCACGATTTCATGGCGCACATACACAGGGGCGCCCCATTTCTGCAGCGCCATCTCGACGATCTTGATGGCACGGTCCACGCCAGCGCAGAACCCGCGTGGTGCCGCAAGATACAAGGTGAGGGGCGGTTTGCTCATCGGATCAGCCTTTGACGTTTCTGCGCATCATGCATATCTCATTGTTCCATAAATACTCCCGCTGGAGGCATTGCAACAGTGCCTCTCAAGCAACGGCTGCACATATTGGCCGTAGAAATGGCAACCTATCACGTTCGGCAACGGGGGCGTGGCAACTCCTTATCTGATTACTGGCCGCTGTTTGCGTTGGTCGGCGTGTCCGCAGGCGCAGGTGCTACGCTGAGTTTGCAAGGCATGCAGTGGATGCCCGCTTTCATGGGGGTGTTCTAGTGTGTTTTTGCGCTGCTCGAGATATTTTATCTCAAAGGATTCCGCCGGGGATTCAAAATGTATGATCTGCTGGCGCGCCGGGTGCCGGGGTATGCGTTTATGTACCCTTTTATTGAGCTGGCACTTGGGCTCGCGTTTCTCGGAGGGGTCACACCAGCCTTCACGCAGTGGGCAACGGTGATTGTGTTTGGGTTTGGCACGCTGGGTGTGCTTTCAGCTTTGCGTCGCGGTCTTAATGTCGATTGCCCGTGTATGGGTTCGATTTTGTCGGTCCCGTTGAGCACGGTTACCCTGACCGAGGATCTTTCGATGGTCGCGATGGCTGGATTTATGCTGATGAACGCAACTTAAATAGGCACGTCTTGCACAAGCAGGAAATTTCTATCGGAGCCCCATAGAAAGGGGCTCCGATAGCGTTATTCTTCTGAAGACACGTATTCGCGATCGCGAACCATATCTTCCCTTGGCTCGCGGGGCGGGCGCCCGACTACGTCCTTCAGCTCTTCCAACTCGATGAAGTTGTCAGCTTGGCGGCGCAATTCGTCTGCGATCATCGGTGGTTGGCTACGGATCGTCGAAACGACAGAAACTCGTACCCCTTTGCGTTGAAGCGATTCGACCAGCGGACGAAAATCGCCATCCCCTGAGAACAGCACGATGTGATCCACGAAAGGCGCAAGTTCCATCGCATCGACGCAAAGTTCGATGTCCATGTTGCCTTTCACCTTCCGGCGACCTTGACTGTCCGTGTATTCTTTGGCCGGTTTAGTCACCATCGTGAACCCATTATAGTTCAGCCAGTCAACAAGGGGCCTAATCGGAGAATAGTCATCGTTTTCAAGGAGTGCGGTGTAGTAGAATGCGCGGAGCATCTTCCCGCGCCGCATGAATTCCTGACGCAAAAGTTTGTAGTCGATATCAAACCCCAGCGCCTTCGCAGCCGCGTAGAGGTTCGACCCGTCAATGAACAGCGCTAGCCGTTCGTCTCTGTAAAACATAAAAATAAATCCTTCTTGTTGCGCCGTTGTGGATACTGCGGGTGAGTGGTTTGGTGCAGCACGGCGACGAGGCGTAGAAATAGGAAAAAACTGTCGTGTCACAAGCCCTTAATATATGGCCGTTACGCCAAAGTTACATTGTTGCGCTCGGGGCTAATCTCCCGTCGCGCTTAGGAATGCCTAACGAAACATTACATTGCGTTACACAATCTTTGCACGAGTATAACTGCAAATCACTTAAAGTGAGCAGATTTTTTTCATGCCCTGCGTTTCCAGCGGGGAATGGTCCGGATTATGTTAATTCGGTCGCGGAAATTGAAGGCCCTGGTGATCCCGCTGAAATGCTGAGCGTTTTACATAGGATTGAAGCTGACATCGGAAGAACGCGCGATGTGCGCTGGGGTCAGAGGGTGCTGGATCTTGATCTGATCGCGGCTGGCAACGTGATTTTGCCGGACACGAAAACGCATCAAAATTGGCGCGATCTGCCGCTTCATGATCAAATAGAGTCGACGCCCGACGAGCTGGTTCTACCGCACCCAAGACTTCAGGATCGCGCGTTTGTGCTGGTCCCCTTGGCTGAGATTGCTCCGGATTGGGTCCATCCTGCTCTGGGTTTTACGGTGCGTGAGATGTGTGATGCTTTGCCCGCGATGGCAAAGGCGGAAATGAAGCCGCTGTAAGCGCCTAAATCGCATGCGGGGTTACAGCGAATCCACTTGTATTCCCACCTTTTGAGGCCTATCTAGCGCGCTCATTCCCCTGATCAGGAAGTGGATACCCTCGAATGGCCCGCGTTACAGTTGAAGATTGCGTCGATAAAGTTCCCAACCGGTTCGAACTTGTGATGCTTGCAGCGCATCGAGCGCGTGAAATCGCCAGCGGCGCGCCGATCACTGTTGATCGCGACAACGACAAGAACCCTGTTGTGAGCTTGCGTGAGATTGCTGATGAAACGCAAAGTGCAGCCGAGCTGCGCGAGCGCCTAATCGAAAGCAACCAAAGCCAGATCGAAGTTGATGAGCCTGAAGATGACAGCATGTCTCTGCTCATGGGCGCCGAGCAGGATAAACCTGCTGAAGACGATCTCAACGATGAGAAGCTCTTGCGCGCGCTGATGGAAGCGCAAGGCCAGAAGTAAGGCCTGGCGTGTGGATGGGCGGGTCGATGCTGGTTTAGACGGCCCCGCGGACCTTATTGCTTCGGTCCGCGCCTATAACCCAAACTCTGATTCTGATTTGATCGCGCGGGCCTATGCGTTCGGTCTTGAGATGCACGAAGGGCAGTTTCGCCGCTCTGGCGAACCCTATTTCACGCACCCCGTTGCTGTCGCCGGTATCTTAGCTGAGCAAAAGCTTGATGACGCGACGATTGTCACAGCGCTTTTGCATGACACCGTAGAAGATACGCGTGCTTCGTATCAGGATGTCGCAGCCCAGTTTAGCCCCGATATTGCAGAGCTTGTTGATGGCGTGACAAAGCTCACGCAGCTGCAGCTGTCTTCGACAGAAACCAAACAGGCAGAGAATTTCCGAAAGCTCTTCATGGCGACGTCCAAGGACATCCGCGTGATCCTTGTGAAACTTGCGGACCGGCTGCACAACATGCGCACGCTCAAAGCGATGGCGATTGAAAAACAGCAGCAAAAAGCGCGCGAGACGATGGATATTTTCGCGCCGTTGGCGGGCCGAATGGGCATGCAATCCATTCGTGAGGAGCTGGAGGATCACGCGTTTCAAGTTTTGAATGCTGAAGGCCGCAATTCCATTATCCGCCGCTTTATCACGTTGCAGCGCGAAACTGGTGACGTGATGACCAAGATCATCGGTGACATTCGCCTTGAGATGCAAAAGGCCGGCGTCGAGGTTGAGGTGGAAGGGCGCGCGAAGAAGCCATACAGCATCTGGCGCAAGATGCAGACCAAACAGCTTAGCTTTTCGCGCCTGTCTGATATCTACGGGTTCCGAGTAATCGTTAAGGATGAGGCTGCGTGTTATCTTGCTTTGGGGGCGATCCACCAAAGATGGCGCGCCGTTCCTGGGCGGTTCAAGGATTACATCAGCCAGCCAAAGACCAACGGGTATCGATCGATTCATACAACCGTTTCGGGCCGCAACGCGCGGCGCGTTGAGGTGCAAATCCGAACACGCCAAATGCACGAGGTCGCTGAAACCGGCGTCGCGGCGACGTGGTCGTACAAGGACGGCCAACTGGTTGAGAACCCGTTTGTTGTGGACCCTTTCAAATGGATGGCCCAGCTTTCCGAACGCTTCGCCGACGAGGGGGATCACGAGGACTTCCTTGAAGCGGTGAAACTTGAGATGTATTCTGATCAGGTTTTCTGTTTCTCGCCAAAGGGCGACGTGATCAAACTACCCAAGGGCGCGACACCTTTGGATTTTGCATACGCCGTTCATACGCGGATCGGGAATCAGACCGTCTCAGCCAAGGTTGACGGCATCCGGGTGCCGCTTTGGACTCGGCTCAAAAATGGGCAATCTGTTGAGATTATCACTGCAGAAGGTCAAACTCCGCAGGTCACATGGATCGATATCGCGGCAACCGGCCGGGCCAAGGCGGCCATTCGCCGGTCTTTGCGGGAAGAGGATCGCGAGCGTTTCATCAAGCTTGGTACTGAACTCACGCGCACAAGCTTTGAAGCGGTAGAAAAGCGCGCCACTCCCAGTGCTCTTGCTCTAGCGGCCAAAGCGTTGGGTCTCGCGGACGCGGATGAGCTGTTGGCCCGTGTAGGCGCGTCGGAGCTAGCTTCTCGTGATGCGGTGCGCGCTGTCTACCCAGATCTCGCCCCCCAGCCAGAGCGCGAGCTTGCACCAAACCTTACGGTTATTGGGCTTGAGCCGGATCAATCCTTCCACCGTGCACCCTGTTGTCAGCCAGTGCCCGGCGAACGCATTGTGGGGATTACGTTTCGGGGAAGGGGGGTGGTTGTACACACGATCGACTGCCCCAATATGGAAACCTATGAAGATCAGCTTGACCGCTGGGTAGATTTACGTTGGCAAGAAGGGCGTCACCCTCTTAGCAATACAGTCAGTGTCGATTTGACGATTTCGAATGATGCGGGTGTGCTTGGCCGTATCTGCACGGTAATTGGCGAACAGTCTGCAAACATCTCGGACCTAACGTTTGTGGACAAGAAGCCAGATTTCTATCGCCTCTTAGTCGATATTGACCTACGTGACCTTGAGCACCTGCATGCGGTCATGACTGTTCTCAAAGCTGATAGCAACGTGGCAGAGGTTCGGAGACACCGCGACCCAAGCCGGTTGTTTGCAGGCACGGATGCAGCGGAGCAAACATAGCGCAGAGGGGGCCCGGGGTGGTCTTTAAAAGACGAGACAGACCCAGCTTTGCCCGCCGTTTGTGGGAACTCATCTACCCACGAGGTGGATGGAAGCGTGCGTTTGAGTATGTGAAGCTGCGCTTGCGCCGTTTGCCAGACCCGCCTGAGCGCATCGCACGCGGGATTTGGGCGGGCGTCTTTGCGGCATTCACCCCGTTCTATGGCATCCATTTTGTTATCGCTGGTGGGCTTGCTTTGCTCATGCGGGGCAATGTTATCGCGGCCCTTTTGGGCACCTTCTTTGGCAACCCTCTGACCTATGTACCCATTGGCGTGGCGGCCCTTCAAACCGGTTACTTTTTGCTTGGCATTCGCCCGCGCGAGGATATCGAGCGGTCCCTTGGCGGGCACTTCATCGATGCGTCCCGCGATCTTTGGCATAATTTCAAAGCGATGTTCACGCCCGATATCGCCCGTTGGCATGGGCTAGAGCGCTTTTGGGATGATGTGTTCTTTCCCTATATGATTGGCGGGCTCATCCCCGGCATCATTTGTGCGTCCGTTTGCTATTGGCTATCTGCCCCGGTGATCAGGGCCTATCAGAACCGGCGCAAAGGGCGGATCAAAGAGAAGCTTGTTGAGATCCGAGAAAAAGCGCTACGTCAGGCGGCAGAGGAACAAGCTGCAAGTCAAGCCGTTGGAAAGGCCGCGACAGCCAAAAGCGTTGCTAAGGTTGCAGCGGCCAAGACTGCCGCGAAAGTCGCCGAAACGCTGACGCAGCGCGATAAGAAGGAAGAGATATGATGAACGACATGCCGTTTCAGAGGCTTGGCGTGAATATCGATCACGTGGCGACCGTGCGCAACGCACGGGGTGGTGCCTACCCTGATCCTTTGCGCGCCGCCAAATTGGCCGAGGAAGCTGGCGCAGATGGCATCACAGCGCATCTGCGTGAAGACCGGCGTCATATCTCGGATGCGGATATCGATGGGTTGATGGATGTTTTGAGCGTTCCTTTGAATTTTGAAATGGCCGCCACCGAAGAGATGCAAAAGATCGCTCTGCACCACAAACCGCATGCAGTTTGTCTGGTGCCCGAAAAGCGCGAGGAGCGGACAACCGAAGGGGGGCTGGAAGTCGCCCGCGAGGAAAACCGGCTGGCCCATTACATCGCCCCACTGCGCGAGGCCGGGTGCCGCGTTTCGATCTTTATTGCGGCTGATATGCGCCAAATCGAGGCGGCCCATCGGATCGGGGCAGAAGTGATTGAGCTACATACCGGCGCGTATTGCGAAGCAATTGCTGAAGGTGATCACGTAACCCGAGACCGAGAGTTGGCCGCCCTCACGGACATGGCTGCCTATGCAGATGGGCTGGGTCTTGAGGTTCATGCGGGGCACGGCCTAACATATGAGAGCGTATCGCCCATCGCGGCGTTGCCGCAGGTGAAAGAACTGAACATTGGTCATTTCCTGATTGGGGAGTCCATTTTTCTGGGCCTTCAACCCGCCATTCGCGAAATGCGACGTCTGATGGATGAGGCCCGCTCATGATCTCTCACGTTGTTGCCCTTAAACTTGCGCCTGATGCGGCGCGTGCTGAGCTTGATGCCGTTATGGACGGGCTGGGTGATTTGGTCAGTGAATTGAATGGTGTCTTGCTCTTTCATCACGGCGCGGAGATTGCGGCAGAGCCGCTTGCGCGCGGGCATGACTATGGACTGGTTTTGCAATTTGTTGATCGTGCCGCGTTGGATGAATATGCGGCAGACTCAACACACAAAGCCCTTGGCGCGCGGTTGGTTGCTTTGTGCGCGGGCGGCATAGATGGGCTGACCGTTTTTGATTTTGAAACACAGGAGCGAGACGCATGAGCCCTGAAGAAGAAAGTGTGTCCCTTACCCGTTATGCGCTTTGGTTTGCGGGCACATCGCTGATTGTCGTTGCAATCGTAATCGGGGTGCAAGTGGGATTCGGTATCCGGCTTGGATCTGCCTTTGTTCCAATCTTGCCTGCGATGGTTGCCGCAATGGTTGAGGGTAGCCGCTATGCCAAATCCACCCGTACCCCTCTCAAAAGCCCTTGGATGGATGCGCTTCGGTTGTCAGCGATCGCCTTGGCGATAAATTTTTTTCTTGTCGCGGCAACGCTGGCAGCAGCGCCAATGGCCGCTGTTGGGATCAGTGGAATCGCGATTCTCATGGCCGTCTATTTCGTGTTCTGGTTCATCACCAACCGTGTCTTCCTAGCGATGGGCGCACGCAATGAATGGGCCGCACAAGATCGCAAAAAGGGTTAACCTCTCAAAGGGTCACGGGGTGTGACCTTTGCGTTGTTTCAGGTTTATTTGCAGCCATGATTTTAGGTATCGGAACTGACCTTGCGAATATTGATCGCATCCAAGGCACGCTAGATCGCTTTGGCGATCGTTTTCGCAACCGCGTGTTTACACCAACAGAGCAGCGCAAAGCAGAGCGGCGCAAGGATGTTGCAGGCACCTATGCAAAGCGTTGGGCGGCTAAAGAAGCCTGTTCAAAGGCGCTCGGCACCGGGCTTCGCATGGGGATCGCTTGGAAGGACATGGCGGTGAGCAACCTGCAAACGGGGCAACCGGTTATGGCGGTAACAGGGTGGGCTGCGGAACGTCTTCGCGAGCTTACGCCAGACGGCCACGAGGCTATCATCCATGTGACTTTGACAGATGACCATCCTTGGGCGCAGGCTTTTGTCGTGATCGAAGCGCGACCCCTGAGCGCGGCAGTGCGCGCAACTGGCGGATCCCCCGCTGCAGTGCTTGACTTACCCCCCCGCACACCACAGTAACCGCGCGACACCTTCAGGAGCCGAGACATGGCCGATACCGACGAAAAGTCGCAAAATCCGATCATCGAAACGATCAAGACAATTGTCTATGCGTTGCTCATTGCTGGCGTGTTTCGCACATTGTTCTTTCAGCCGTTTTGGATCCCGTCAGGGTCAATGAAAGACACGCTTTTGATTGGTGACTTCTTGTTCGTGAACAAGATGGCCTATGGCTATTCCTACGCGTCGTGCCCGACGATCTTGATCCCGCAATTGGGTGTGGACGTCGATGCAGAGGATTTCTGTGGCGTTTTCAAAGGGTCTGATAGCCGCTTATTCGGCGGCGAACCCGAACGCGGCGATGTGGTGGTGTTCCGCCACCCTGTTACGGGCCGCGATTTCATCAAACGATTAATCGGGCTACCTGGCGATACAGTTCAGGTGCGTGAGGGATTCCTATATCTGAATGGCGAACAGGTCGAACGCATGGAGGCCGAGGCCTTTGTTGAGACCTATGCAGAGCAAGGCCCGCAGCGGCAATATCCTGTCTGTTCAAATGGGGCAGTTGGGATCGGCGCAGAATGCGTGAAGGAAGCAGCTGTTGAGACTCTCTCAAATGGCGTGTCCTATCGCGTGCTCAATATTGGAACGAGGGCGGCAGATAACACTCCCGTTTATACGGTAAGACCCGGCCATTTTTTCTTTATGGGTGACAACCGTGATAATTCCACCGACAGCCGCTTTGCGCAGGCCGTGGGCGGTGTTGGGCAAGTCCCGCTTGAGGATATAGTGGGCCGCGCGGACCGGATTGTGTTTTCATCGTCAGGGCGGTCAATCCTATGGTTCTGGACGTGGCGCTCGGACCGGTATTTTAAACGAATTGAGTGACGGCGGCGCAATGAAACTCTCAGGCGACGTAAAGGCATTTGCGGACCGGTTGGGCCATGACTTTGCCCGTCCTGAACTTTTGATCACCGCGTTGACACATGCCTCGCTGTCATCGGCATCGCGTTCCGACAACGAACGGCTTGAATTTTTGGGTGACCGGGTGCTGGGCCTTGTGATGGCTGATGCGCTTTTGGATGTCGACAAAGGCGCCAGTGAAGGCCAGCTTGCTCCGCGCTTTAACGCCCTGGTCCGCAAAGAAACCTGCGCAGACGTCGCGCGGGAGGTTGGGCTTGGGGATGTTCTCAAGCTTGGGCGATCAGAAATGCTGACGGGCGGCCGCCGCAAAGACGCGCTTTTGGGGGATGGAATGGAGGCCGTCATTGCCGCCGTCTATCGCGATGCCGGTTTGGATGCGGCCAAAGCGATGGTGCTGCGGCTATGGGGAAACCGAATTTCGCAAGTCAAAGATGATGCACGCGATGCTAAAACCGCACTTCAGGAATGGGCCCAAGCCCGCAAGATGCAGCCGCCACGTTATGTGGAAATCGCACGCAGCGGTCCCGATCACGCACCAATCTTTACCATTGAGGCACGCCTTAGCTCGGGTGAAACTGCCCAAGCGAGTGGGCCTAACAAGCGGCAAGCTGAACAGGCTTCAGCGAAGTCCCTTATGGGGCGTCTGGTGGGCTAACTACTCCATAGCGCCTAGCTTAACCGTGCTTGGCTTCGTTGTAGCGGCCCCTTTGTTTTGCATCGGCCCGCCACATTTTCTTGCGCGCATCTGTGGTTTCCAAATGCTTGTATTTGCCACCTGAGAATTTCGGCCAATCTATCGCGAGTCCCAATTTGACAAGTTCCGCCGAAAGATCCCGACCGTCTGGTAGTGTGCATGTGGCGACAATGCGGTCATAGCTTTCGTGCGCCTCTATTGTTGCGGTGATGATCTGACCTTTGCAAAGCGCGATCATCGCGCTTTTTGAGTTTCGTCCATATGGGTGGTTCATTTCCGGTGCGTCGATACCGGATAGCCTAATATGCGTTTTGTTGATCACAATTGTATCGCCGTCGATCACCCACGCCTTGCCGGTAATGACATCTTCGTCCGTACGCGTTTTGCGCGGCGGCGGTGTTGAAGGCTGGCGTGGTGCGCGGGTTTTGCGTGCGGCACTGCGGGGTTTGCTTTTGGTCTGGGGCTTGCTTGCTTTGCGTTTAGGTTTCAGCTGGAACACGATAAAGAGTGCGAGCGCTCCAATTATCAAAAGGGCTTCCATAGATCGTTCCTTTGGCAATGCCGTGCAGTAGTTCTGGACCTTGCGCCTATGGTCAGTCTATTAGGCGGGTCTCCCATACCTGTGAGTATACCCATGACCGAAGCCACTTCCACCCGCGCCGGATTTGTTGCGCTGATCGGAGAGCCGAATGCCGGCAAATCCACCCTCCTGAATTGGATGGTGGGGGCTAAGGTCTCGATCGTCACGCATAAGGTGCAAACCACGCGGGCGCGCATTCGAGGTGTGGCGTTAGAGGGGGATAGCCAGATTGTGTTTGTAGACACGCCTGGCCTGTTCCAACCGCGCCGCCGATTGGATCGCGCTATGGTTGCTGCGGCGTGGGGTGGGGCGGCGGATGCAGATATCACGATCCTCATGATTGAGGCGCATCGCGGTGTCACACATGGTGTGCAACGCATCCTTGAGACCCTCAAAGAACACCCCGGGCGTATCGCCTTGGCCATCAACAAGATCGACCGCGTGGAAGCCGAAACGCTGCTCGCGCTGGCTGCAAAGCTGAATGAAGCCCATCCTTTCGAAGAGACGTTCATGATTTCGGCAGAACGCGGGCATGGGTGTGAGACGCTCAAGATCTGGTTGGCCGGTCAGATGCCGGAAGGGCCTTGGTTGTATCCCGAAGATCAGATTGCGGACCTGCCGATGCGGATGATCGCCGCCGAAATGACGCGTGAGAAACTGACGCTTCGCTTGCACCAAGAGTTGCCGTACCAGCTGACCGTCGAAACGGAGAGCTGGCAAGAACGCAAGGACGGTTCCGCCCGGATTGACCAGCTTATCTATGTCATGCGCGATGGGCACAAAGGCATCATCCTTGGCAAAAAGGGAGAGACGATTAAGGCCGTGTCCAAGGCAGCGCGCGAAGAGCTTGAAGAATTCTTGGGTCGCAAGGTCCATCTCTTCCTCCAGATCAAGGTCCGTCCGGGCTGGCTAGAGGAGCGTGAGCGCTACGATGAGATGGGTTTGAATTTCCGTGACGGGAATTCATGAGGCTTACTTCTGATGTATGGGTAGGTGCGTATCTTACCCGGCTAAGGCTGAATGATATCCCGGCCTTTGTTGTGGCGCGGGGCGATGCCACTGCCGGAGCCGTGCTTGTTAAGCTCAATACTTTGGATGGCAACGCCGTGTGTTATCAGCGTTCCTTTGATCTTATGACCGGGACCCGCGCGTGGATGGAGCTAAGTGCAGGCATCGAAGCGGACGTGGATTCGGCGGTCATGTCACAGCGAAGCTTTGACCCGGATCTTTGGGTGATTGAGGTCGAAGACCGCGCAGGGCGGCATTTGTTGGATGAACCGGGGCTGTCGGAATGATCGAATGGCGTGATGAGGGCGTGTTGCTCACAACGCGCCGCCATGGGGAAAACGCTGCTATTATTGAGGTATTGACCGCTACCCGCGGGCGCTGCGCAGGCGTTGTCCGAGGCGGAGCCAGCCGCAAAATGGCGCCACATCTTCAGCCCGGGACCCAGCTTGATGTCACATGGAAAGCGCGGCTTGAGGATCACTTGGGCGCGTTTGTCGTTGAACCTTTGCGCAGCCGCGCCGCGACTTTGATGAGCGATCCGCGCGCTTTGCTTGGGTTGCAATCCGTGACGGCACTTGCAGCGCGCCTATTGCCCGAACGAGAAACGGTTGGGGGATTTTATGACCAAACCGTGCAGCTTCTTGATCTAATGTGTGTGACCGAGGCGTGGCCGCTCGCCTATTTGCGATGGGAGCTCAAAATGCTCGAGGATACGGGCTATGGCCTGAACTTATCAACATGCGCCGTCACAGGCGCGCAAGATGAATTGTGCTATGTCTCGCCCCGTTCTGGGCATGCAGTGTCAGAGGCTGGCGCGGGCGAATGGGCTGCACGGCTTCTTCCGCTGCCACAGGCAATGCTTCCAGACAATGAAGGGTCCGATACAGAGATTTCTTTGGCGATGGAGACCAGTGGGCATTTCCTAGAAAAAGCGAGTGGGGATCGCCCATTACCAGACGCGCGCAGGCGGCTTCAGGAAATGCTGGCGCGGGGCTAGTTTCCGCGCGCTTCAAAGACCATCTGCTGTCCATTGTCATTGCTGAGGATCAGCACAGGACCCACAGCTTCTGCGAGCGTCATGTCTCTCAAAGCTTGAAAGAACACCCTTTCCGCATCCAGTTCGCTGCAGGCCATGCGCGTTGCTATGATCGGGCCAACTTTGAACCAAGGATAGGGCGCGGTTTGCTCAGCTGAAAAACGATTGCATGGGGCCTGACCAGTCACTGTGCCCGGCTTTGTAAAGGTCAGGCTGGCGTGTGAGGGCCATGCCGCACCATCCAGTTCCGTTAGGTGCCACGTTGCGCCATCTTCGGCATACCCAGAGATCGTTTCATCGCCACATGCCCCGACAAAGAGAAGCGGGATCAGCAAGGTCCGTATCATTTGCTCAGGATGGCCCGAGCGCTGGCCAAAATAGCTTCTTTTGCAGGGGTGAACTCCATGCCGAATGCCGATTTGGTTTGGCTGTTGTCGATTGGTGTTTGGAAACCAATACTAGGAAGGATCGATTTGATGGCGGGATCGAAGAAACCAAGCAGGCGTAGCAACCACTTCGGTGCTGTTTTGGCGCTGATTTTGCGATCCGGGTACGCGTCCTTGAGCACTTGAGCCACGTCGGCCATGCGCATTGCTGTATCGGCGGCAACCATGCGTTTCCCGATTGTTTCTGGACGGCTCAACGCTTCGACATGAAGACGGCTGACATCGGCAATATCAACAATAGGCAGCATCAGATCTGGAACCGCCGGATCGCCTTTGGTCAGCATGCGCTCAATAAGTTCAAGCGAGGTGCCATAATTGCTGTCCATCGGTGTGCCCACAACAAGACCGGGGTTTACCGTGGTAAGCTGCATCTCGGGATGAGCGGCGACAAAATCCCATGCGGCCCGCTCTGCAAGTGTTTTGGATTTCACATAAGCGGCGGCGGTCGGGTGGTTTGTGTCAGTCCAATCATCGGCGCCGTAAAGATGCCCTTTGGGGCGATCGACACTCATGATCGCAACCATAGAGGAGGTCAGCACAACGCGGGTTACCCCCGCAGCTTGCGCCGCCTTGAGCGCGCGCAACGTACCGTCTACCGCTGGGCGGATCAGATCATTTTCGTCTTTGGGGTTGCTCATAGGAAAGGGCGACGCAGTGTGCAGCACGGCATCAACCCCTTCCATCGCGGCATCCCAGCCCTCATCACTACCAAGATCAAGCGCCACGAACCTAAGCTGTGCATCGGTTTGCGGTGTGCTTACGGCCGCGCGCACTTCAGCCTCGCGGGAGAGCGATCGGACTGAGCCGACCACGCTATGACCGGCTTCAAGGAGATCGCGCGCGATGCGCTTGGCGATGAAGCCAGAGATGCCGGTAAGAAGGATGGTCTGTGACATTGCGATGGCCTTTAGCTTGTTGCTGCAAAGAGGTTCCCATAGCAGGTGGGCGAAACCGCAGGCCCATCAAGGGCCTCCGTGAAGAATGGCGCGATTTGTTAGGCTTATTCCGAGTCGTCAGCCACAAGTGGGCGATTTTTGGTTAAGATCTTTTCGGTGATCTTGCCTGCGGTCTCAGCATCCATAATGGGCAAGTACGGCGCTTCGGGATGCGCGGCATCCGGCGCTACTTTGCGCAGAGCATCACTTAGATCAGAAGATGTGCCCTTACCAAGATAAAGAGTGTCACACATCAAGCCCTCAACGCGGAACGTATGATGGGTATCCGACAAGATGTGATAATAGGTGATCCCGTCCTTTGGGATTACCCGTTCAATACCAGAACTGCCAACCAGCGCAGACATCGGGATGAGCACCTCCGTCATATCCGCAACCCGTTCAACCAGCCGCCCCGTAGCCAGCACATGCGCATTGGCCGAAACCAACAAAGGACGGGCCGGGACAATATTCCCCAACGCCAAAGCGGGGACATGCACGGGCTGTGCATCTGGCATAGCGGCCAGCATTTCGGTGGTGAAATGGGCGGTATGAAGGTGCAATATTGGTCCGGTCGTTTCATCCCGGAACTCAAGCAAGTCGACACCGGGCACCAAACGCTCAATTGGGCGTAGCCCTTTGGTCGTCTGCACGAAAGTTCCGGCGGCAAAGCCGGTTGCGGCCCATGATGGCTGTTGTGTCATTGCGATGCTCCTCTTGCCGGAAAAGGATACCCGCGCACCGTGAGCGGGGGAAGGGCCGTCAGAAGTCTTTCATGGAATTCTGACAGATCTGACCTTAGGCAAGCAAACGCCGGGCGATAACTTGTGCTTGTATCTCTGCGGCGCCCTCAAAGATATTGAGAATACGGGCATCGCACAGGATCCGGCTGATCTTGTATTCCAGCGCAAAGCCATTGCCGCCGTGAATTTGCAGGCTGCTATCTGCAGCGGCCCAAGCGACCCGCGCACCAAGAAGCTTGGCCATGCCGGCCTCAAGGTCACACCGGCGACCCTCGTCCTTTTCGACCGCTGAGAAATAAGTCAACTGGCGCGCGATCATGATCTCAACGGCTATCATCGCCAATTTGGATGCAACCCGTGGGAATTCGATAAGGCTTTTCCCGAATTGCTTGCGGTCTTCGGCGTATTGCATGCCAACATCCAACGCCGATTGACCAACCCCAACAGCGCGTGCCGCGGTTTGGATTCGGGCGGACTCAAAGGTTTCCATAAGCTGTTTAAAGCCTTTACCTTCTTCACCGCCAAGGAGGTTCTCACCCGCCACGTGGAAGCCATCAAACCCAAGCTCGTATTCTTTCATGCCGCGATACCCGAGCACCTCAATCTCACCTCCTGTCATCCCTTCGGACGGAAACGGATTGTCGTCCGTTCCGGGGGTTTTTTCGGCAAGAAACATAGAAAGGCCACGGTGATCCGTGCTGTCAGGGTTGGTCCGCGCCAAAAGAGTCATCACATGGGTTCGCGTGGCATGAGTGATCCATGTCTTGTTGCCCGTAACCTTATAGTCATCGCCGTCTTTGATGGCGCGGGTGCGGAGCGATCCAAGGTCGGAGCCGGTATTTGGTTCTGTGAATACGGCTGTGGGCAGGATTTCAGCGGAAGCCAAGCCCGGCAACCATTTCTGCTTTTGCGCCTCTGTACCGCCGCACAAGATCAACTCGGCCGCGATTTCGGACCGGGTCCCTAGGGAGCCAACACCGATATAGCCACGCGAAAGCTCTTCCGAGACAACGCACATCGAGGCTTTGGACAGGCCGAACCCTCCATACTCTTCAGGGATAGTTAGCCCAAAGACGCCCATCTCTGCCAGTTCATCGATTGTGGCTAGCGGGATCAGCTCGTCGTTGAGGTGCCAATCATGGGCAAAGGGCTCAACTTTCTCAACGGCATACCGCCGGAACTGTGCGCGGATCATTTCAAGCTCTTCATCAAGCCCGGAGCGCCCCGTGATCGTTTCTGCGCTGTCGCGCATAAGCGCAACAAGCCGCATCCGTGCGTCTTGTGTATTGCCGCTTTGGGTCAGGGTCATGATCGCAGGAGACATCAGCGCACGTTGGTCGTCTTGGCTTAGCCCGATATCCTGTAACCGTACCATCTCGGTTTGGTTCATCTGCAGGCCGCCATAGATCTGCCAGAGGTATTCCCCAAACGCGATCTGGTGGAGTAGCTGTTCGGTTTCGCCAAAGTCTCCAGCAGCGTCGAGCTTTTCCGCCCAAGCCTGCATCTGACGCAGGCTTTCAGTATAGGTTGCAAGCCAAGCCAGCCCATGTGCGGCCGTTTGGTTTTGTTCGATAAGTGCGCTCGACACCCGGCCATCGACCGTCACAGTTTCGCGCACGCGATCCTTGGCGATATTCAAAACAGCTTCTACCGGGCCAATCGCATCACGGGTCAGACCAAGGAGCCCGGGCAATAGGGGCGTATCTATTTGCATCTGTCCATCATGAGCCATTGGGCGCGTCCTTTCAAAGCTTCGCCTTGCACGTAATGTGTTTGCAAGTGCAGCGCAATAATAATTCAACATTTTTGCTCACAGCGCATGAAAATGTCTTGGTGAATTTGGCGGGTCGTGATGGAACATGACACGCCGCTGGGGTAGTATGGCGCATGGATCTTAGTCTTTTCACTGCTTTAACACCCACTGTCCTTGTACTTTCGCTTTGTGTGGCGTTGGTTGCCGGGGTCATCAAAGGCGCGGTCGGCTTTGCAATGCCGCTCATTATGATCTCTGGTCTTAGCTCCATAATGCCGCCGCCTCTCGCACTTGCAGCAATGATTCTGCCGGTTGTAGCGTCAAACGCGCTTCAAACCTTTCGGTTCGGTTTCTCGGCAGCCTTGCGCGAAGTTCGATCGTTTTGGCGATACCTGCTTATCGTTTGTGTTGCGATCCTTCTGGCAGCGCAGCTTGTGACCTTCCTGACACCGCGGGTGTTCTACATTATTCTGGGCGTTCCAGTGGTCCTTTTGTCAGTCATTCAGTTGAGCGGCTTCCAGCTCGTGATTCCGCGGGGCCGCGAGCGTTTGGCAGAGTGGGGCATCGGGCTGATCTCAGGTGTGCTTGGCGGGCTTGCGGGCACGTGGGGCCCAACCACGGTGCTTTATCTGATCGCCTTAGAAACACCCAAAGCCCGGCAAATGGTGGTACAGGGCGTGATCTATGGCACCGGCGCAATCGCGCTTCTGGTCGCGCATTTGCAAAGCGGCCTTTTCAACGCGCAGACAGCGCCGTTTTCGGCGGCGCTCTTGTTGCCCGGGTTCGTTGGTATGGCGATTGGGTTCCGCCTCCAAGACCGGATGAATCCGGCTGTGTTCAAACGGGTAACACTTATCGTTTTGGTGGTGCTTGGACTGAATTTGATCCGCAAAGGGCTGTTTGCTTAGTCAAAGCTCGCCAAGCGTTGGGGAGGCCGGGTCGCCAAGAGCAGAAGTGGGGCTCAAGGCGACCGTTCAACATGTATTACCCGATGGCAGCGGCTTTCACGTCTTCATCGATATGGGCCAAATACTGTTCGAAATTGTCCGCAAACATCTGAACAAGCTTGTCGGCTTGCGCATCATAAGCGTTCACGTCTGCCCATGTCCGCCGTGGTGTAAGCAGAAGATCTGCAACTCCGGGCACGCTTACAGGTACTTCAAACCCAAAATTGTCGTCTTTGCGGAACTGGCCGTTGTTCAAAGTGCCATCCAGCGCTGCCGCCAAAAGCGCGCGGGTAGCGCGGATTGGCATACGGGATCCTTCGCCAAATGCACCGCCCGTCCAGCCTGTATTCACCAGCCAGCACGTTGCGCCATGCTTGGCGATTTTGTCGCGCAAGAGCTTGCCATATGCTTCGGGCCGGCGCGGCATGAAGGGTGCGCCAAAGCAGGTTGAGAATGTCGGCTGTGGCTCCGTAACACCGCGCTCTGTACCGGCAACTTTGGCCGTAAACCCGCTTAGGAAATGATACATGGCCTGCGCCGGGGTCAGCCGCGCGATGGGAGGAAGCACGCCAAACGCATCGCAGGTCAGCATGATGATGTTCTTAGGGTGGCCGCCAAGCGCCGTGTTGGACGCGTTGGAGATGTAATCCAGCGGATAAGCGCAACGCATATTGGCGGTGAGGCTGTCATCCTCGAAGTCCAGCTCTTTGGTGTCCGGATCAAAGACCATGTTTTCGATTACAGTTCCGAATTTTTGCGTGGTCGCATAGATCTCAGGCTCAGCGTTTGGGCTCAGATTAATCGTCTTCGCGTAGCATCCACCCTCAAAGTTGAAGGTCCCTCGATCGCTCCAACCGTGCTCATCATCACCGATCAGCACACGGGCGGGATCGGCCGATAGCGTGGTTTTGCCCGTTCCGGAAAGCCCAAAAAATACGGCTGTGTCCACAGGGTTCCCCGGGGCATGGTTCGCCGAGCAATGCATCGGCATGATGCCACGCTCCGGAAGGAGGTAGTTGAGCAGCGTAAAGACAGACTTTTTGTTTTCGCCGGCGTATTCCGTGCCAGCGATCAAGATAACTTTCTTCTCGAAGTTCATCGTCACAACCGTCTCAGACCGGCAGTCATGGCGTTTGGGGTCGGCTTGGAAAGAGGGGCAGTTGATCACAGTCCAGTCCGGCGTGAAATCTGCAAGCTCTTCGGCATCTGGACGGCGAAGAAGATGGCGGATGAACAGTGAGTGCCATGCAAGCTCGGTCACCATGCGTACGTCCAAGCGATGTGCGGGATCGGCCCCACCAAAGAGATCTTGAACGAAATAGTCACGCCCTTGCATGTGGGCGAGCATGTCATCGTAAAGCGCGTCAAACCCAGCGGGAGACATCTCTGCGTTTTGCTCCCACCAGATGCTGTCAGCGACGTTCTCCGTCCGCACAACATGCTTGTCCTTCGGGGAGCGTCCAGTGAATTTCCCGGTAGAGACAAGAAGCGTGCCGCCCTGACCAAGCTCGCCTTCGCCGCGTTTCAGGGCGGTTTCAACAAGGGCGGGTTCAATCAAATTAAAATAGACTTGGCCCAGCCCCGTGATGCCTTGATCGTCGAGGGTGAAGTTCGGATTTACGCGTCCGAGTGCCATAGTTCGGCTCCTGATTGATTGAATGCACACGCAGCGTAACATGAGCTTTCAAAGCAATAATAGTGCCCGAACAGTGTGTTAGCGCAACCAAGTTCAGGTTAGCGCAACCACGCGCAAGTGGGTGCCGTTGCCGGCGCGGGGCAGGGCGGATCAGAAACAAAAGTGCGGCAATTAAGTCAGCTTTCATGCTTTTCATTGCAGATTGTGGCGCAGACACACCCTGTGATTCGCATTTCTGTTGATTTTCCGCCGCGTTTCCACGAGTTTTCTAAAAAAACAGGCAGGCAACAATTGAGCAGTACGAAAGGCATCTAAGACATGTCAAAGATCGCGCTTGTGGACGACGACAGGAATATCCTGACGTCCGTGTCCATGACGCTCGAAGCCGAGGGCTTCGACGTTGAAACTTATAACGATGGCCAATCCGCGTTGGATGCTTTTAACAAAAGCATGCCAGAGCTGGCCGTTCTTGATATCAAAATGCCGCGGATGGACGGGATGGATCTTCTCCAACGTCTCCGCCAGAAAACCACGATGCCCGTGATCTTTCTGACATCCAAAGATGATGAGATTGACGAAGTCTTGGGGCTTCGAATGGGCGCCGACGATTATGTGAAAAAGCCGTTCTCGCAACGTCTTTTGGTTGAGCGCATTCGCGCTCTTCTGCGCCGGCAAGATGCAATTGCTGGCGATGCTGTGGGTGAAACTGAAGAAACCAAGGTCATGATCCGCGGCGAATTGACCATGGATCCATTGCGCCACGCGGTGAAGTGGAAGGGTAACGATGTTTCTCTGACCGTAACCGAATTCTTGCTTTTGCAAGCATTGGCGCAGCGCCCTGGCTTTGTGAAATCCCGCGATCAGCTGATGGATGTGGCCTATGATGACCAAGTCTATGTGGATGACCGGACGATCGACAGTCATATCAAGCGTCTGCGCAAGAAAATGCGCACCGCAGATAGTGAGTTTTCGGCTATCGAAACTCTCTACGGGATCGGCTACCGTTATAACGAAGAGTAATTTTGGTGAGGGGCGCAGCCGCCCATGACTGACTCAAAGATCGACGTGCGCGATCTACAAAGCGTCCGGCAGGCCGATATCCTGCTGGGCGACGATTGGGTTGCGCCTGACGCAACTGTTGAAAAAGAGCTTCAGGTGAAGCGTCAGCGCAGGTCGCTCGTTGCTTTGAACCGTTCGCCCCTTGCCCGCAAAATCATCACCTTTAACCTTCTCGCGCTCGTCATTCTTGTGGCGGGCGTGCTTTACCTCAATCCTTCACGTGAAAGCCTCGCGTTTCAGCGCGCCAATGGGCTAGTGAACGAAGCTGAATTGATTGCTGACGTATTCGAAGCACGTCTGCCCGCCTCGGCGCCCGCAAATTTTGCCACTGGCGACGGGATCGAGGTTGAAGAAGTTCTTCAAGGACTTGATCTTCGCGGCGGAATTGAAGTGTTTGTCTTTGACACAACCGAAGCACTTATTGCGTCCACAGAGGGCATGCAGCGCACGGATCCTGCCAGTGTTGGGGGGCTACAAAAGGACGTCCGTTCAACAATTATTACCGAATTTCTGAACAACGTCTGGGATGGGATTTCGGGCCTTCTTGCTCCGTCTGACCCTACGCCAACTCTTGTCTCGCCAGAAGATCAGGTGCGCGCGCTGTTGTCCGCCGCACTGTCAGGCGAAGCGCAGGCAGAAACCGGCGCGGATTCCGATGGATCCAGTGTGTTTTCGGTGGCAACCCCGATTGAACAGAATGGTGCGATTGTTGGTGCGATCGCGCTTGTTTCTGCCGCTGGCGAGATCGATTTGCTGGTGCGGCAGGAGCGTGAGCAAGTTCTTCAGATGTTTGTTATTGCGCTGCTAGTGTCCATTGGTTTGAGCTTGGTGCTTGCCTCAACAATCGCAAACCCGCTGAGCGATCTTGCTGCGGCTGCTGAATTGGGCCGCGACAAGAATGCGCGAAAAATGTCCCCCAGCCGAATTCGCATTCCTGATCTCACTGCGCGCCCAGATGAGATTGGCCGTCTATCCAGTGCACTGCGCGGGATGGTGAGCGCTCTATATGACCGGATCGATGGCAACGAGCAGTTTGCAGCCGATGTGGCGCATGAGATTAAGAACCCGCTAGCCTCGTTGCGGTCTGCGGTGGGCACACTTCGTGTGGCGAAACGGGACGAGCAGCGGGTTAAACTGCTTGACGTGATTGACCACGATGTGCGTCGACTTGACCGCCTGGTCAGCGACATTTCCAATGCATCTCGGTTGGATTCCGAATTGGTCAAGGAAGAGGAAGAGCCGTTCGACTTGATCAAGATGTTGGGGAACCTCAGCGAATATTTGGGTCAAGAAGCAGACGCCAAAGGCATCGATTTCATAACGGATCTGCCCGATGGCCCGCTCCAAATATACGGGCTAGAAGCGCGGCTCGCGCAGGTCTTTGTGAACCTGATCTCAAACGCGTCCAGCTTTTGTGCTGACGGTGATGCAATCCGAGTTTGGGCGCGCCAACGCGAACAGCGCATGTTGATCGTTGTAGAAGACACCGGCCCGGGCATCCCAGATGGCGCACTTGGAAAAATCTTTCAGCGTTTCTATTCGGAGCGCCCTGAGGGTCAGTTCGGCAATAATTCGGGCCTTGGCCTCGCGATTTCAAAACAAATCGTCGAAGCGCATGGCGGCGTGATTTGGGCCGAAAACATCCGGCCCACCGAAGCGGATCTCACTAGCGATCCATTGGGCGCGCGGTTTGTGGTTGGCCTCCCTGTCTGAAGCAGATGCATTTACACCATTGGACGGCCCCGCCGGAGTTCTGCGGCTGCGCGCGTCTTGCGTAGCGCTTGGTGGAAGAGCGCTTCTTCTGGCTGGCCCATCTGGCAGCGGAAAGTCCTCGCTTGCGCTTGAGTTGATGGCTATGGGCGCCGGGCTTGTCGCTGATGATGTAACTGAAGTTTTTCTTGATGATGTACCAATGGCGCGCGCGCCAAGCTCGCTGCCAGCCATGATTGAGGCGAGGGGAATCGGGCTCTTGCAGACTGAGCTTGTGCCGCAAGCACAGGCGTTTGTTGCGCTTGACCTTGCAAAAAGTACGGATGTGCGCATGCCAGAGCCGCAATTTATCCGGCTAATGGGGTATGATGTGCCCTTGCTTCACCGGCCTGCTGGTGGTCCTGTTGCAGCCATGCTTCTACAATACCTCAAAAGCCCGTCAGAGTAGATCGCGCATGTCAAACAGCCCAACCCCCAATGCCGCACCGCGTTTGGTTCTTGTAACCGGGCCGTCAGGGGCAGGCCGGTCTACGGCGATCAATGCTTTGGAAGATATCGGCTATGAGACGATTGAGAATTTGCCTCTCTCATTGATGCCGCGCCTTTTGTCTGGTCCGCCACTGGATCGGCCACTGGCATTGGGGGTAAGTGCGCAAAGCCGCGATTTTTCCGCCAACGCGCTGGTGGAGGCGATAGACGCTCTTCAGGATCAGGTCGGCATGAGCCCCGAAGTCTTGGTGGTTGATGCTCGGGCGGATATTTTGTTGCGCCGCTACTCAGAGACCCGGCGCCGTCACCCTGCGGCACCCGGCGAAACCCCAGAGGTTGGGATCGAAAGAGAGGCCGATTTGTTCGACCCGATTAAGACTCGGGCGGATGTCTTGATCGATACTTCTGAGATGTCTCCCCATGATCTTAAGTCTGAAATTGACCGTTGGTTTGCGGTGGAAGCGGGCCCCAAACTTGCGGTGACATTGCATTCTTTTAGCTACAAACGCGGGCTGCCACGGGGCATCGATATGGTGTTTGATTGTCGCTTCCTACGCAATCCTTACTGGGAACCAGCGCTGAGGGGTCTAGATGGAACCAGCACGCAGGTTCAAACCTATGTTAGTGACGACCCGCGGTATGGTGCCTTCTTTGAGCAACTTCGCGGCCTGGCTGAGCTTCTGCTGCCAGCCTACCGAGAGGAAGGCAAAGCCCATCTTTCAATCGCGTTTGGTTGTACCGGCGGGCAGCACCGTTCCGTCACAATTACTGAACATATCGCGCAGGCCCTTGCAGAGACTGGCTGGCAGGTGTCTATTCGCCACCGTGAGTTAGAGCGTCAAAGGGCAGGACAGGACACCCCTGTAAAAGCTGCTTTGGCGCAGGGCAAATGAGGCGCGTGTGATTGGGATTGTCATAGTCGCCCACGGCGGACTTGCTGCTGAATATCGAGCGGCAGTGGAACACGTGGTCGGCGAGCAAGGGAAAATCAAAGCTGTATCAATCGGCGCGACCCATGACCGCGACCTAAAGCAGCAAGAAATCTGCGACGCTGCCGATGCGGTTGATACCGGCGATGGCGTGGTGCTTGTTATTGATATGTTTGGATCTTCGCCCTCGAACCTCTCGCTACGGGCGTGCCAACCACGTGGTAGGCGGATCTTGTATGGCGCAAACCTTCCGATGCTTGTCAAGCTTGCCAAGATGCGTAAGGGCCCACTGGATCAGGCTGTTAAGGCCGCGCTTGATGCAGGCCGAAAATATATAGACATGCTGAACATTGCACCGGATGCCACATTATGAACGCCACGCGCACCTTGAGAATCGTTAACCAAAAAGGTCTGCACGCACGCGCGTCTGCGCGCTTTGTTGAGGTTGTGGAGGCCCACGATGCCGAGTGTGACGTTGAGAATGACGGGCAGAGCGCTGCCGGTGATAGCATCATGGGCCTTTTAATGTTGGCAGCCTCTATCGGGTCCAGTATTGTTATCACCACATCTGGGCCGCAAGCTGAGGCGCTTGCTCAGGCGCTTGAAGCGCTGGTTGCAGACCGATTTGGCGAAGAGATGTAGCACCCACTGCGGCGCAACGCTTGAAAAAGGACGGATTGCACAGTGGTTGATTGCACACCTACACCTCGCGCCCTTATGCGCCAAGTCCGCCCTAAATCGCCGGATGCCTACGATCCGAACAACGCGCCCTACGATAAACGCAAGTTGAGTTACGCTGGCACGTTTACCAATCCTGTTCAGGCCTTCCTCATTCGTGCGATCGAGTGGCCGACGGGAAAGATCCGGCTCTTGCGAAAAATCCGGAAGTTTGAGCGCATGGGCCCGGCTCATGGGCACCAGTTCTGGGTCCAAGCGCGCAAATTAATGGGCATCGATCTTCAAACCCCGGCCGAGCAGATTGCCCGCATCCCTGAAAAGGGTCCAGTGATCATCGTTGCAAACCACCCACATGGGCTTGTCGATGGTATGATGCTTGCAGAGTTGGTGGGTCGGGTGCGGGATGACTACAAAATCCTGACGCGCTCGTTGCTGACCGGTGTTGACGAGGTCGCGCAATACATGCTGCCCGTTCCGTTTCCGCATGAAGATGACAGTTTTCAAAAGAGCCTGAATATGCGCAAGGCCTCGATGAAACATTTGGCAGATGGTGGTGTGATTGTACTGTTCCCGTCAGGAAGCGTGGCCACCTCGGAAACGATGTTTGGCCCTGCCATCGAGGGGGAGTGGAATCCGTTTACAGCCAAGATGATACAGCGCTCTGGCGCGACCGTTTTGCCGGTTTTCTTTGGCGGCCAGAATTCGCGCGTTTATCAGATCGCAAACCGTGTTTCCGCTACTATCAGGCAAGGTCTGTTGATTCACGAAGTGGCGCACAGCTTCAACAAGCCGCAAGCGCCGATTATTGGGCATCCAATCCCGGCGGAAGAGATATCGGAGCGCGCGTCCAATCCACGTGAGTTCATGGCCTGGCTCCGGCGATATACGCTAGATCTGGCCCATCGCAAAAATTAAAATGCTTATCGGGTCGGCACGGGAGTTTCGCCGCGGTAATCGTAGAATCCCCGGTCCGTCTTGCGGCCCAACCATCCTGCTTCCACGTATTTCGTAAGGAGTGGGCAGGGGCGGTACTTTGTGTCCGCAAGCCCATCATGCAGGACGTTCATAATGGCCAAACATGTGTCCAACCCAATAAAGTCAGCAAGCTCCAGAGGGCCCATCGGATGATTGGCACCAAGCTTTAGTGAAGTGTCGATCGACCTCACAGATCCGACACCTTCGTAAAGTGTATAGATCGCCTCGTTGATCATCGGCATCAGGATGCGATTGACAATAAAGGCCGGGAAATCTTCTGCTGTGGCGCTGGTTTTGCCAAGCTTGGCCACCACTGCTTCGCATGCTCTGAACGTTGGCTCGTCTGTGGCAATACCTCGGATCAACTCGACAAGCTGCATCACGGGCACAGGGTTCATGAAGTGAAAACCCATAAATCGCTCTGGCCGGTCGGTGCGCGCCGCAAGACGTGTAATCGAGATTGACGAGGTATTTGATGTTAGGATTGTGTCGTGCTTCAGGTGCGGGACCAGATCTTCGAATATCGCGGTCTTGATCGTTTCTCGTTCGGTCGCGGCTTCAATCACAAGATCAGTTTGGCCGAGATCAGTTAGCTTAGGTGTTGTGGAAATCAGGCGGAGCGCTTCTGCCTTTTCGGCCTCACTTATCTTCCCCCTGCTAACTTGACGCGCAAGGTTGCTGCCGATGACACTCGGTACGGCCCTGAGCGCATCACCGTTCACATCGGTCATCAGAACCTCAAACCCGGCGAGGGCCATCACATGAGCAATTCCATTGCCCATTTGCCCTGCTCCGACAACACCAATGCTTTGGACGGTCATATCGATCTGTCTCCTGACGTTGCTCGCACCTTAGCCGCCTGCTGACCAAGGCAAAAGCACGATGCGCGCATTTGCGGCGAATTGCCTGCAAATCGCACGCCCACGTTAGCCAATCAAAAACCTTGCGCGGTTATCCCTTTGCGTGGGTGAGATAAGGAGATGGGTAATGTCCTATTGTGGGCGTGACAGCGGCAAGCTGTCCTATGAAATGTGCCGTTACGGCGCATCACGATTGGTATTTCGCGGGCCAGCGCCGGATTTGGAGGCGCCCTACATCGCCTTTATCGGCACCACCGAAACGCAGGCGCCGTTTCTACCGCGACCATATTCTGAGATTACCGCCGAGTTTTGCGAAAGTGGATGTGCCAATCTTGGTTTACGTAACAGTGGGCCGGACGCGTTTCTGGGCGACCAAGACGTGCTGCGCGTCGCCTGCCGCGCGGAGGTTGTAGTGATTGAGCTGATGGGTGCGATCAATCTCAGCAATAGATTCTACAAGGTGCATCCCCGCCGAAATGACCGGTTCACAAGGCCGCTTGATCCATTGCTCCGAATGGTTCCAAACTTTGAGATGACTGATGTACATTTTACGGGTCACCTGTTGGCGGAATTGCGGCGCATTGCGCCTGAAGTCCAACCGGTCGTGCTCGCAGAGTTGCAGGCGTGTTGGGTCGAACGGATGTCCGCACTCATTGCGACGTTTGAAGCCCCCGTTCACTTGCTATGGACGCAACCAGAGGAGGGGAATGCCGCTACTTTGGATCGCACGCCTGGCGTTGATTTGAGCATGGTCCGCCAAATTGCACGTGGTGCGGCGTCTGTAACACGGGTTCGGCCAAGTGCCGTTGCGATAGAACAAGGCGCAAAAGAGATGGTTTTCGCGCCGATGCAAGCTGCCGCTGCCGCCACAATGCTGAGTGCACAAACCCATCGAGAAATTGCAGCCACGCTTGGACACGCCATTGGGTCTAAGCGGAGTCGGATTGTAAAAAGGCAGGCCTAAAACGCAAAACGGCCCGCGCCCTTTTCTCACAAGGCGCGGGCCGTTTCTGGTGTAAACGCTAAAGTTAGCTCAGCTTTTCAGTCAACTCTGGCACAATATCGAACAGGTCGCCGACAAGACCAAAGTCGGCGACCTGAAAGATCGGCGCTTCTTCGTCTTTGTTGATTGCAACAATGATCTTGCTGTCTTTCATGCCTGCAAGGTGTTGGATCGCCCCTGAGATGCCGACGGCAACATAGAGATCAGGCGCAACAACCTTACCTGTTTGACCAACTTGCCAATCGTTCGGGGCGTAGCCCGAATCGACGGCTGCACGGGACGCACCAACGGCTGCGCCCAGCGTATCGGCCAGTTTCTCGATGATCGCGAAATCTTCCTCGGAGCCAACACCGCGGCCCCCGGACACAACCACGCCAGCAGATGTAAGCTCGGGGCGATCGCTTTCGGCAACCTTATCTTCGATCCATTCGGACAATCCGGGATCTGCCACAGCGGCAAGATCCTCAACCGCCGCGGACCCGCCATCGCCGGTTGAGTCGAATGTGGATGTTCGAATGGTTGCAACCTTGGTCGCGTCCACTGACTTCACGGTTTGGATCGCATTGCCCGCATAAATTGGGCGCTCAAAGGTGTCGGCATCGACAACGGCAGTAACCTCTGAGATCACCATAACATCCAGCAGCGCCGCAACGCGTGGCAGGATGTTTTTGGATGCCGCTGTGGATGGAGCCACGATGTGGGAATAATCATCCGCCAACGATACAATCAGTGCTGCGACCGGCTCAGCAAGGTCGTGGCCATAAGCCGCGTCCTTTGAACACAGAACTTTGGACACGCCGTCTAGGGTCGCGGCCGTCGCAGCAGCAGGATCACAATCGGCGCCCGCGCAAAGGATAGTCACTTCACCGAGCTGTTTGGCCGCGGTGAGCGCTTTGGCCGTTGAATCGACGTTCAACTCACCATTCGAGACTTCTGCAACAAGAAGAACAGCCATTATACTGCCCCCGCTTCTTTGAGTTTCTCAACAAGCTCATCAACTGAGCCAACTTTGATGCCTGCAGCGCGCGCGTCTGGCTCGCCAGTGCTGACGATTTCAAGCCGTGGCGTAATATCCACGCCGTAATCGGCTGCGTTTTTTTCGTCCAAAGGCTTCTTCTTTGCCTTCATGATGTTCGGCAAGGAGGCGTAGCGCGGCTCGTTCAGGCGCAGGTCTACTGAAACGATTGCAGGCATCTTGACTTTGATCGTCTGCAGACCTCCATCAACTTCGCGGGTCACTGTGGCTGTGTCGCCATCAACGTCCAGCTCAGAGGCGAAAGTGGCCTGTGCCCATCCGGTAAGTGCAGCAAGCATTTGGCCTGTTGCGTTCATGTCATTGTCGATTGCCTGCTTGCCGCAGAGAACAAGACCGGGCGCTTCTTCATCGATTACGGCTTTGAGAATTTTGGCAACCGCCAAAGGCTCAATGTCATTGTGCACGTCGTCGGTAGCCACAACAAGGATCGCACGGTCCGCACCCATCGCAAGCGCTGTGCGGAGCGTCTCTTGGGATTGTTTCACCCCAATGGACACGGCAATGATTTCGTCCGCTTTTCCTGCTTCTTTCAGTCGGATTGCCTGCTCAACCGCGATCTCATCGAACGGGTTCATGGACATTTTCACATTGGCAAGATCGACACCGCTTCCGTCCGCTTTGACGCGTACTTTCACATTGTAATCGATCACACGTTTGACAGGCACGAGGACCTTCATGGGTGCGTCTCCTTAATGCATCCTGGCCCGATTTGTAGGGCCGCTTATATAGTCTGCGCGAGCAATACCCGCGCGCATGCCGCGGCGATAGGTTAGAATCGACCAAAGCGAGTGGCCTGACGCCGCGTTCGTGAAATTGCTGCCTGATTTTTCACGATCACGCAAGCACTGAGGGCGAAATCACATTGGAAAGGGATTTTCGATGGCCCTTGCAGCAGCCGTGTTGCTCACTCGTCAGCGGTTCGCGCCTGGCACCCATAGTACGTCATCTTTGCCGTCGTTGTTGGCTATGCGACTGGCCACGAAAAACCAATCCGACAAGCGGTTGAGATATTTGACGCCTGCAGGATTCACGCTTTCCATTGTCCCCAACTCAACCGAAAGACGCTCTGCGCGGCGTGCGACTGTGCGGCACAGATGCAAGTGCGCTGCAAGCGCTGTGCCTCCCGGAAGGACGAAACTGCGCAACGGCTCCAACGCAGCGTTCATTGCGTCAATTTCGCTTTCCAATCGCTCAACCTGAGCCATTGTCATGCGCAGAGGTGGGTATTCGGCGTCTGCGTCCATTTCCATATCAGGGCGGCAGAGGTCTGCTCCAAGATCGAACAGATCGTTTTGGATTGCGGACAGCTGGGTATCCATATCACCATCAATGTGGAGTCGAGCCATTCCGACCGTTGAGTTTAGCTCATCGACAGTGCCGTAGGCTGTAACCCGCGCGGAGTGTTTTGCCACGCGGCTCCCATTGCCCAGCGCCGTTTCACCGGAGTCACCAGTTTTGGTGTAAATCTTTGAGAGGACAACCATTTTGGACGTTTTCCTTGTACTTTAGGTGCGACTACCGATGAGGATCAGGATCAAAATGACCGCTGCAAACTGCGCTATGATGCGGAGCCTCATGATCTTGTTGGCGTTTTTCTTGTTGAATTCACCGCCCTTGGCAAATGTGCCAATGCCGAAGGCTAAGATGATGCCAACAAGCACCACCGAGAATATGACGAGTATGAGCATGGGTTCTTGCATAGGACCCTCCTTTCCCAATGACTTAAGCTTGCCTTAACTCCGGGCAAGGATCCAATCGAAGGTCTGCCGCGGCAAAATGCGCCTAAAGCCTGCCATAACATGGGTCGGCACCGTAATTTTATAGCGTGTCTTGGGTTTTGGTGCGTTTAAAGCACGCAGCACTTTCAAGGAAACTCTGCGCGCCGGTAACTCAAACAAATCTGGCCCGGTGTCTTCGGCATAAAGCCTTTCAAGCAGGTTATCTTCATAGCGTTGACGATGCGCCGATGATTCCCAATCGATCCAACGCTCAAATTGAGTGATCGAATTTTGTCTGATAGCGGTCGAAATCGGCCCGGGTTGAATAAGGACAATCTTGATGGGTGTGTCACGCATTTCAAGTCGAAGCGTATCTGTCAGCCCTTCAAGCGCGAATTTGGTTGAATTGTAAGCACCGCGCCAGCGCATTGTCGCAAAGCCAAGTACAGAGGAGCAGTTAAGTACTCGCCCATGCCCTTGGGCTCGCATTACCGGGAGTACGCGCAACGTCAGGTCGTGATACCCGAAAAGGTTGGCCTCGAAATTCTGCCGAAGGGCCGCGCGCGGCACATCTTCGACAGCGCCGGGAATGCCATAGGCGCCGTTGTTGAACAGTGCATCCAACCTTCCGCCGGTCGCGTCCAAGACCGCGGCAAGGCCAGTTTCGATACTTGCCTCATCTTCATAATCTATACGCGGTGCGTCAAACCCTTCTGCGGCAAGGCGGTCGCAATCTGATGGCTTCCGACAAGACGCAAAGACACGCCACCCGTTTTCACGCAGAAAATGCGCACAATCATATCCAATGCCACTTGAGCATCCGGTGATGAGAATGGTCTGTGTCAATTGATGGCCCAATCGCGTTTGCACGCCTTGTTAGCCAGATAGCAATTGCGGGGGCAACAGGGTTACTCCCGCATATTTGCAGATTCTTCTACATGGCTCTTTTAGTTGACAGGTGTCATCAGCCTGGCCGCCATCCAACCGATGCGGCCCCCGTCAATGACGCGAATCTTGACCCAACCATTGCCTGGCTCTTGCAGCACTTCAGCTTCGGTGCCGCGCAGAAGTTGTGACAAGACCTGATGGTTGGTTCCTGGGCCGTTGCGCATGTTTACACGGCTGCCGGAAACGGCTCGGATATCCGCCACGACGGCCGCGGCTTCAATCGCTTCACTCTCAGCTGTAACCGTTTGAGCGGCCGCACCTAAAACAGTCGCAAGCGACGTGTCCGCAGCGCTGAAGCTGGCGAGAGTAACTTGCGCGCGGTCTTCTTCTGCTTGGGCACGGCCGATAATCTCAGCAGTTGCAGGGGTTTGTTCCGCGCGCGCAACAACGGTACGCTCTTCTTCAGCAACTTGTTCAAGCAGAGCGTTCAACGGCTTTTCTTTTTGCGCGGGAGCTTGAAAGTCCATCCCGCCACTGAGCTCAAAAAAGCCCCAGCCAAGCAACAAAAAAGTTACAATAATAAAACGGCCCATGAGACCCCCCCCAAACATTACAAACTACACATCCACACGCACCGCAGCAGCAGCGTGAGAAGCCATAATATGGCACAAGCATTCGCAAAAGGGGAGGATGTAGCCCCCACTCCCCGCACCAAAAATACCCTGCTGAGGCAAATTTGACGCGCCTTTTCCCTCTCTGTGATCGTGAACCGCCGCGGCCCGGCGTCTTCCACTGGACGCCTGAGCAGGGCGCAGCTACACCACATCTATGGCAAATGATGAAGACGATACCGAGATGAAGCCGAACGAAGTGGCTGAGCCACTCCGCCGGGCTATCGGTGATCGCTATCTGACCTACGCGCTGAGCACGATTATGCACCGCGCCCTACCAGACGCGAGAGACGGCCTTAAGCCTGTTCACCGGCGAATCTTATACGCGATGAGCAAGCTGCGGCTCACGCCTGAAGGGAAATTTCTGAAATCTGCCAAGATTTCAGGTGATACGATGGGTGATTATCACCCTCATGGTGATGGAGCGATCTACGATGCGATGGCGCGCCTTGCCCAAGACTTTGCCGTCCGCTACCCGCTTGTGGATGGCCAAGGAAACTTCGGGAATATCGACGGTGATAACCCGGCTGCATCGCGGTATACTGAGGCGCGCCTGACGAAATTTGCAGAAGCGCTTTTGGAAGGTTTGGACGAAGACAGCGTCGATTTCCGCGACAATTATGATGGTCGGCTTCAAGAGCCTTCGGTACTGCCAGCGTCATACCCGAATCTGCTTGCAAACGGCGCGGCCGGGATTGCGGTTGGTATGGCGACCAACATCCCGCCGCATAATATCGAAGAATTGATCGGCGCTTGCCTGCATTTGATCAAGCACCCCAATGCCTCGGATTCCAAGCTGCTTGATTTTGTACAAGGACCTGATTTTCCAACGGCTGGTATTGTCGTAGAGCCGCGCGAAAGCATGGAAGAGACCTATCGAACAGGGCGCGGATCATTCCGTTTGCGCTGCCGTTGGGAGCGGGAAGACCTTGGCCGTGGGCAATGGCAAATCGTGGTCACGGAGATTCCATATCAAGTCCAGAAATCCAAGCTGATCGAGAAGCTTGCCGAAGTCATCAATACGAAGAAGGTGCCGATTCTGGGTGATGTGCGCGATGAAAGCGCTGAAGATATCCGGATTGTGCTGGAACCGCGCTCTAAGAATGTCGATCCTGATGTCTTGATGGGGATGCTATATCGCAACTCCGATCTGGAAACCCGTTTCAGCCTTAACATGAACGTGCTGATCGATGGCGTAACACCCAAGGTCTGTTCGATGAAGGAAGTGCTGCAAGCATTTCTAAACCACCGCCGGGTTGTTCTTCAGCGCCGCACGCAGCACCGATTGGGTAAGATTGATCATCGCCTTGAAGTCTTAGAAGGCCTGATCATCGCGTTTCTGAACCTAGACCGCGTGATCGATATCATCCGGTATGATGACGAACCAAAAATCGCGCTCATGGCCGAGGATTGGGACCGCGAATTTCCGCGCGCAATGGATGAGGGTGACTATATCGGGCCGATTGGTCTTGGGCTGAAGCCTGACCCCGCTTTGACGGACGTGCAGGTTGAAGCAATCCTGAATATGCGCCTTCGCTCTTTGCGTCGGCTCGAAGAGATTGAGCTGGTCCGGGAAAAAGAAGCGCTTGAAGCAGAGCGTGCAGACCTGCGGGAGCTTTTGGCTACGGAAGAGCTGCAATGGAAGCGCGTTGCAGACGAACTCCGTGCGGTGCGCAAAGAATTTGGCCAGAACGGCGTGCGCGGGCAAAGGCTTACGACCTTTGCAGACGCAGACGAAATCGAAGAGGTTCCGCTTGAGGCGATGATCGACCGCGAGCCGATCACTGTCGTGTGTTCGGCGATGGGTTGGATCCGCGCCTTGTCGGGCCACATCGATTTGGGCCGTGCACTAAAATATAAAGATGGTGACGAAGGCCGTTTCGTTTTTCATGCCGAAACGACAGACCGGATCATCGCTTATGCTTCGAACGGCCGCTTTTATACGCTGTCCGCTGCAAATCTACCTGGCGGGCGCGGTATGGGCGAGCCACTGCGCCTTATGGTCGACCTGCCCAACGAGGCTGAGATTCTGAGCCTGTTTATCTACAAGCCGGGGCGCAAGCTTATCGTGGCTTCTTCCGCGGGTGATGGGTTCTTGGTGGCCGAAGACGACGTGATCGCGCAAACTAGGTCGGGCAAGCAGGTCTTGAATGTGCGTAGCCCTGCCAAAGCGCTTGTGTGTTCTGCGGTGCAGGGCGATCATATGGCTGTTGTTGGTGAGAACCGTAAAGTTCTTGTGTTTGCTCTGTCTGAGCTTCCTGAAATGGGCCGTGGCAAAGGCGTGCGGCTCCAGAAATACAAAGACGGAGGGCTGAGCGATGCCACCAGCTTCACCTTGGCAGAGGGCCTCACGTGGCGCGATCCCGCCGGACGCACCCGCACTGTCGAGCGACCCGAGCTTGACGAATGGATCGGAAAGCGCGCCGGGACCGGACGGATGGCGCCTCGCGGATTTCCACGGGACAACAAATTCACCTGACGACGCTTCGCTTTGGGTGGGCTGGCATGGAACACGCGGCCCTCTTATGGGAAAAGCGTTGTGGATGGGCCTGCTTACGATCCTAACATTCGGCATTTACCGCTTTTGGATGCGCACCCGGCTGCGCCGCTGGTATTGGAGTTCAATACGGCCCGGTGGATTGCCGATGGAGTATGTCGGGACCCCGTATGAAAAGCTTCTTGGGTTCCTGATCGCGGTGGTGGTGCTGGCGTTCTACATCGGCATCTTCAATCTTATTCTGATGTTTGTGAGCTTCAGTGTGCTGGCGGCGCCCGGCGGTGCGTATCTGTTGTCTTTTCTTGGTGTCATCCCATTGTGGTTCTTTGCGCAATACCGCGCGCATCGCTATTTGCTCGCCCGATCACGCTGGGCTGGGATCCGCTTTGGGCTTGAGCCTGGAGCATGGGGTTATGCCTTTCGCGCGATATTTCACTGGGCGTTAACGATCGTGACTTTGGGTCTGTGGCACCCACGCTTGCGTTTCGCCCTGGCCAAATACCGGCACGATAGAACGTTCTTCGGGGATGCGAGGCTTAGGCAAGGTGGGCCTGTGACGCTGCTCTACCCGGCCTTCACACATGTTGCGATCGGGGGCGTGTTGACCGTTTCAACGTTGCTTCTTACCTTTGAACAGCTGACGGTTTTCGTGATGGAGGACACGGTTCTCGCAGAACAAGTGCTCCAAGTAGACCCACCCTATTTCGCAAGACTTCTGTTTTTGAGTGTGCCTTGGCTGGCTTATGGCCTGCTGCATTATAGTGTTGAGGGGCGCAGGCTTCTTATTTCCAACCTGAGCACCGATGGCATCGGCTTTGACCCCCGTCCGCGCGTGGGCAAGATGCTCTGGATCACAATTTCTGGAAATCTGGCCCGCTTTATTGGCGTGTTTGGGGTGACACTCTTGGGCGTTATGATCCTGTTCGCAATTATAGCAATGATGGGGCAGCTTGATGCGCTAATGGCGTCGGAAGATCCCTTTGACGGAATTGCCGCCCTTGGATCCACGCTTGCGGAGTGGATGTCTCTTGCCCTTGTTATAAGCGCCTATTTCGCAATCTTTTTGGTGTGGAACGCATTGACCCACATCTTCCTGATCTTCCCGACGTGGCGACACTACGCGCAAACACTTTCACTGACAGGAACAGGCCATCTTCCTGGTATTGATCAACGTGCCCGTGACGAAAGCCAAGAGGCCGGTGGCTTTGCTGAGGCACTTGATGTGGGGGCTGCGATATGACCGTGATCCGCGTTGGAGAGGTCCCTGCTCTATGGGAAGGAAAAGCGCTTTGGCTTGATGGGGCGCGACCCGAACCGCAGCGCGTGACCCTACGCGTTGACGAGCAGCATGGCAGCCTTGGCATTTTTGTTGGTAGAGCAGATCCGGTCCTGTGGCCGCTCGTTGATATTCGCAGGGTGCGCGATCAAGCAGGCGGCGAGCTTATGATCCTACGCGATAAAAGTGACCCGGTTGCGCGGCTGATCGTAAGCGAAGCCGAGGACAAGGCGATTTTCAAAGCGCGTGCTGACCGGATGGCCAAAGCTCCGCCAATCGAAAATAAAGGGCGTTTGCTTGCTTGGGCGACCGGCGCGGTCGCTTCTGTCGCCTTGATGGTCTTCGTCTTAATCCCATTCCTCGCAGACAATCTTGCAGGCCTTTTGCCTCCGTCTGGTCAACGTGCACTTGGCGAAACAACCTTTGAGCAAATTCGCGGCGCTTTGGATCAAACCGGATTGTCGCCGGTGAAAATCTGCGAAGCGCCAGACGGGGCTGCCGCACTTGCAGAAATGGGTGCCCGCCTTTTCCCCGAAGCCGTGACCGAGGCTCCGCTCACGGTGTTTGTGCTTGATCACGAGATGATCAATGCCTTTGCGTTGCCCGGTGGTATTGTCGTCTTCATGCGCGGCCTGATTGACGAAGCTGAGAGCCCTGATGAGGTTGCTGCTGTCTACGCCCATGAGGTTGGTCACGTCGTTGCGCGCGATCCGAGCCGAATCGCTTTGCGTTCGGCGGGATCCATTGGGGTTTTAGGTTTGCTGTTGGGGGATTTTGCCGGCGGCGCTGCAGTCTTGTTTCTGGCCAACCGGATCATCGAAGCAGACTACAGCCAGCAAGCCGAAGCGAACGCCGATAGCTTTTCGCATGAATATCTGCTTGCCGCGGGTGTCCGTCCTGACGCGATGGCCACGTTCTTTGATCGATTGCGAGAGAAATTCGGAGAAACCGGAGGCATCGTGCAGCACTTTATGGCCCATCCAAAGATGGGTGACCGGATCGAAGCGGCGCGGGCTGCAACGCCACCCGACGCTGTTTTTACGCCGATTTTGGATCCACAAAGTTGGACAGCATTGCAGGGAATTTGCGACAGTTGAAACACATAGCGCGCGGGTAGTGATAGACGTCGGGCTAAGGGCTTGTTAAGCCTCCATCATCCGCATGGGGAGCCGAGTATGCGCCGTTTTCTTGTTTCGATAATTCTGCTGTTGGCTTTGTCGGCATGCGCCACGCCAAGCCTTGAAGAAACGCCGGATCCAATTGGTAATTTCCAGCTTGGTTTCCTTGTTCCTGTAACTTCGCAAAAGCTAACCAAAGGCCCTTTGTCACGCACTGCCACGGAAGAGGAGCTAAAGGACGCAGTTCGTACGGCTTTTGAACCGCGACTGAAACGCTACGAGGGCGGCACTTATTACCATATGGGTGTGATCATCGAAGGCTATGTACTGGCACAGCCGGGGATCCCTTTGGTGGCAAGCCCAAAATCCGCTTTGATCGTTTCAGTGACGGTCATTGATGATGCGACCGAAAGCCTTCTCACCGAAGAGCCAGAGCAATTTACGGTTCTCGAGTCTTTCTCAGCAAGCACCTTTATCGGCTCCGGGCTTACGATGAGCAAAGAAGAGCAACTAGAGAACTTGGCTGCCAATATGTCTGTTAAAGTCGAACGCTGGCTGCGGCGTCAGTCATGGTTCGATCAAGGTGATAGCACCACAAGCGAAGACGTCACCGTAGCTGAATAGCTGGTTGATTTTCCTTACACTGTTGCTTACATCGCCGCCCTATCAAAACCGGGCTTGCGAATGGCGACGACGCTAACGCAGTGAGGCCCCCCAGCGAGAGGCGCCACGCGATATGGCTAAGGAAAAGTTTGAACGCACGAAACCGCACGTTAACATTGGCACGATTGGCCATGTTGACCACGGCAAGACGACGCTGACAGCGGCGATCACGAAGTATTTCGGCGATTTTCAGGCGTATGACCAGATTGATGGTGCGCCCGAAGAGAAAGCACGCGGGATCACGATCTCGACTGCGCATGTTGAGTACGAAACAGAGACACGTCACTACGCGCACGTGGACTGCCCTGGCCACGCTGACTATGTGAAGAACATGATCACTGGTGCCGCTCAGATGGACGGCGCGATTTTGGTTGTGAACGCGGCTGACGGTCCAATGCCACAGACCCGTGAGCACATTCTGCTGGGCCGCCAGGTTGGCATCCCGCACATGGTCGTGTTCATGAACAAAGTTGATCAGGTTGACGACGACGAGCTTCTTGAGCTGGTTGAGATGGAAATCCGCGAGCTTTTGTCCTCTTACGAGTACCCTGGCGACGACATTCCTGTGATCCCTGGCTCTGCTTTGGCGGCGATGGAAGGCAACAAGCCTGAGATTGGTGAAGAAGCGATCCGCAAGCTGATGGAAGCGGTTGACGAGTACATCCCGACACCTGAGCGCGCGATTGACCAGCCGTTCCTGATGCCAGTTGAGGACGTGTTCTCGATCTCTGGGCGTGGTACAGTTGTTACGGGTCGTGTTGAGCGTGGCGTGATCAACGTTGGCGACGAGATTGAGATTGTTGGTATCCGCGACACGAAGAAAACGACCTGCACAGGCGTTGAAATGTTCCGCAAGTTGCTGGACCGTGGTGAAGCTGGCGACAACATCGGCGCGTTGCTGCGTGGTGTTGATCGTGAAGGCGTTGAGCGTGGTCAGGTTCTTTGTAAGCCTGCCTCTGTCAACCCGCACACGAAGTTCGAAGCCGAGGCATATATCCTGACCAAGGATGAGGGTGGCCGTCACACGCCATTCTTCGCGAACTACCGCCCGCAGTTCTACTTCCGTACGACGGACGTGACCGGCACCGTAACGCTGCCAGAAGGCACCGAAATGGTTATGCCTGGTGACAACCTGAAGTTCGACGTTGAGCTGATCGCACCGATCGCGATGGAGCAGGGCCTCCGCTTCGCGATCCGCGAAGGCGGCCGCACCGTTGGCGCGGGCGTGGTCTCCAAGATCACCGAATAAGCAGCGCTTTCCTAGAAAGCAAACCCCGGGCCCAAAAGGCAAGCGGGAGAGT
>CALKJA010000153.1 GCA_937995865.1 uncultured Paracoccaceae bacterium
ATAGATCAAGGACAGCAGAACGATCGCCGACGATTTCCTAAAGATCGGCATCGGCGAAGTGGGCGAAGGCAAAAACGCATAAGCGGGATCGCCGTTCAGTCGCTTTTCTCACAAAGGCTGCAAATAGCGATTTGTTCAGATAGTCAGGCTTTGCGCAGGGATGGGATGGGTCTTGCCCCTGCCCAAAGTCACACTGAGCAACGCGCAGTTCGCACTTTTAAATACCTCACTCACCACCTGACAAAGACCGCGCAGCGCATTGATTTAAATAGTTAATCGCCAATATGTGGCGGCATCTTTTTGCCGTTTTCATAAAGATCATCCCGATCCCAATAGGCGATATAGATGCCCTCAGGCTCCTTGCCTTTGGTCATGCGCTCAATCATCTCAGGCGCACGCGTGATGCGCGTATGGTGTTTTCGCGACCATTCAAAATGCATATCACGCAGGCGAGTGATCTGATGTGCATGATCCGGATTTTCGCCCACGTCGTGCAATTCATTTGGGTCCGTTTCCAAATCAAAGAGCATTGGGCGCATTGCCTCAACATGCACGTATTTCCAGCGCCCATCAAACACCATCGTCAGCCGCGCATCAGCTTGATCAACGCCAACCACGCCGCGCGCATCGCGCGTGGCATAGTCATATTCTGAGATGCAATATTCACGCCAAGGCACATCGCGCCCCTCAAGAAGCGGTGTCAGTGAGCGGCCCTCAAACACATGCGGCTTTGCGGGCCCGCCTAGAAATTCTTGAAAAGTAGGCGCAAGGTCAATCCCTTCGACCAGCGCGCCAACGGTGCTGCCACGCGCGGCATCGGCCTCATGACGTGGGTCATATATGATCAATGGTACCCGCGCGGAGCTGTCAAAAAACAGATCTTTCTCACCCAGCCAATGATCGCCCATATTATCGCCGTGGTCCGAGCAAAACACGATCATTGTATCCTGCATCCGACCACTGTCTTCGAGATACGCAAAAAGACGGCCCAGATTATCGTCCAGTTCTTTGATCAGCCCCATATAGACCGGTGCAACGGTATCGCGAACCTCTTCGCGTGAGAACATCTCGCAAATGCGGGTCTTTTCCCACGCTTGCATCAATGGATGCGAATGCTCCGTATCGCGGCGGTTGACCGGCGGCAGGTCATCCTTGGAATACATATCATTATAAGGCGCAGGAGCAAGATAGGGCCAATGAGGCTTGATATAGCTTAGGTGACACATCCACGGATCATCGCCCTGTTGCTCAATGAATTCTATCCCGCGTGTGGTGAGCCACGCAGTTTCGGAATGTTCTTTGGGCACACGCGCCGGCAGAGGGGCGGTTTCTAACAACCATCCGGACTTCTTTTCACCATCCGGGCCAATCGCCGTGTTGGCCCATTCCTCCCAAGGCGTTTCACCGCCCATACCGTGATCGCGCAAATATTGCTCGTAGTCTTCGGCGTGCCTATTCACATCTGTCGCAGCATTGGTTCCGTCATCGCGCACAAACACTTCAAATCCGCACTCGCCCAATCGCGCGCCCAGTTTGCTTTTCGGATCGATGCCAAGCCGGCCCATGCCTTCGAGGTCTGGGCGCATATGGGTTTTGCCGACGAGTGTGCTTGTGACGCCAATTTCGCGCAAACTATCACAGAGCGTTGGCTCCCCCACCCGCAGCGGAAACCCATTCCAAGTGGCCCCGTGGCTGCGCACATACCGGCCCGTGTAAAAGCTCATCCGGGATGGGCCACAAATTGGAGATTGCACATAGGCCCGATCAAACCGCACGCCTTGCGAGGCAAGCCGATCTAAGTGCGGCGTCTCGATATGCTTGGCCCCATAGCAACTGAGGTAATCCCAACGCAGCTGGTCGGCCATGATCCAAAGAACATTCATCGCGAGCTCTCCTGAGTGCTCCTAGCGTGGTGCGATATAAAGACCTTCTTCTTTGAGTGTCTCAATATTCAAAGCTTCTCGTGCCATCGCGCGCTGTACGGCAGGGCGCTCTTCGCTCAGTTCCCGGTGGCGTACAACATTGTCAAAGCCGTCGACCGGGAACCCCACACCAACGATGCGTGTCCACACCCAGTAAAGATAGCCGTCGACAACAGACCACTCATCCCCGTACCACCACGGACCTTTTTCGAGCCGTGTGTTGATCATGGTCATCAACTCTTTCATCGCCTCGACCCCTACCGGGCGCACGATCTCAAAAGAGAGCGCCTTGTCCTCGATAAATTTGAGCGGCATCGCGATACGCGTCACCGTGGGGTGTACGGTTGCGGCAAAGAACGAAAGATCCGCCGTTTGCTGCAAAGCTTCAAACGTGTTTGAGGTTTTAGGAAGAAGTCCCGCTTCCGGGTAAGTTGTGTTGAGCCAGCTCAATATCGCCACGTTTTCCGTCAGCGGCGCCCCATCAATCAGCAATGTGGGCACTTTGCCCTTTGGGTTCAGCGCCAGAAACTCTGGCGACTTCTGCTCGTTCCGGGCGACCCGCACCAGATGTGTTTCAAAAGGCACGCCAATCTGCTCCAGCGCGATGGTCGGCACGCGCGCGCAGGTATTGGGGGCAACGAAAAGGGTAAAATCTGTCATTGCCAACGTGCATAATACAGCTAAAGTTGAAGATACAACAAAAAAATCGATAATTTTGCCGCCCGAAAAAGGGCACCTTAGGGAGGACACAAGATGTCACGCACATTTGCTATCGGGCTTTCTGCAGCCTTATGTCTAGCCACTGGCGCACAAGCTCAGACAATTTTAACGGCTGAGACCGCCGCACCCAATACCACGCCGGGCATCTCAATCATCTCGCTTTCAGAAGCCGCCGCTCAAGCCAACATTGCGGATATCCAAGTGTCTGCCGGGCAAACCCTGACGAACTCAGTACAGAACGTAGCAGAAGGCACCACAGATATTGCAGCGGCACCTTTTATCCTGCCGTTCTTGCTGTCTCGCGGTGTGGGCCCTTATGCCGGGATCGGCGCAGAAGACGGTGCTGCCTTGGCCGATAATTTGGCCGTTCTCTACACTTACCGGGTCTCCGTGCAGGGCCTGTTCGCTTATGACAGTGCGGGCATCAGCGGATGGGATGGTCTTGAAGGCAAGACAATTTACAATGGCCCGCCCCGTGGGGCTGCTCTTACAAACGCGCGTCTCTTGATCAAAACCGCAACTGGGCTTGAAGAAGGATCCGGTTACACTGGGGTTCAGGTCAACTGGGGTCAGGCGGTAAAGACCATTCAGGATGGATCGGCTGATGCATTTGTTTTGCCTATGTCCTTTCCTGATCCGCGCATAAATGCAGGGATCGCCTCTGGGGCGATGACCATTCACTCCTTGTCTGCTGACGCCTACGAAAGTGACGCGTTTCAGAACGTCGCGAAACTGCCGGGCACAGTGCGTTTCTCGATGCCTGTGGCTGAGATGGGCTATAATGAGGGCGTAACCGTCATGTCCGACGACGGCCTGTTTCGCGGTCCAGCAACAGTTGGTGCGGATATCGTGAACAAGAGCATGGATTTCGAAATGGCCAAGGCATTGACCGCCGCGTTCATCGACAACATTGAGAGCATCTACCATGCTAAGGCTCCCTTTATGCCCGTCACATGGCACGGCGAGACCGATGTCGAGATTACCGATATGTGTGGCCCGAACCCACTGAAATACCACCCAGGCGCAGCAGCTGCGTGGGAAGAAGCGGGATACTCGCTTCCGGAGTGCGCCAAGTAACGCACTGATTTTCAAGCCGGGCGCATGATGGGCCCGGCTTTTTTGCCTATTTGGTGGGAGTGTCCTGATGAGCAACGCAGCGCAGGCACAAGGCGAAACGCGCGGCTTGGCGCTTAAACTCCTGTATGGGCTGTCTGTTGCGATGGTTATTGTGGGCATGGTGAACGCCACGCCCGGGATTCCGGGCTATGACACGTTTGCCGAGGCGATCACTGGCCAAAGCGGGATGCGCTTTCGGAAGTTTGCCTCAGAATGGTTTTACCCACTTTTCTTTGCGGCGATGATGTTTGCCGTGGTGCTGAAACATTCGATGTGGCGCGACTGGTCTGGGCAGTCAGCTTCACGGCGGGGCTTTGGCCTTGCGCTGGATGTGGGCATGGTTGTGATGGCCGTCACCATATCACTTACCTACCTGATCGAGATCGAATCCGTTTGCCTTGTGGATCGCATCACCGGTGATCGCGCACGCTTGATTGAAGAGAGCCTTGCCGCCGCTGCCGCTTTCAACGAGAGCTTTGGATTGGCCGCGCCAACGACCGTCGAAGATCCGCAATGTGTGAACACAACTGGCGGCTGGCTCGTGCTGATCGTGGGTCTCGCTGTGGTGGTGTTTCTTTCTTACAACGTCAAAGTCTGGGGCCTTCCGCTGGTGATCGTGGCGATCCTGATCGCGGCTTACACAATTATCACGGTGCTGGTCTGGTATGTGTATGGCGCCGACGACATCAATAAATATCTGGTGACCAAGCTTGCGGGCGAACCGCGCATGCTTTCGGATGGACGACCGCGCGTACACGATGTGTTGGTCAACAATGCCTCAGGGCTGCTCGGCCGGTTCATGGATATCGTACTAAACACGATCTTTCCGTATCTCGTTCTTGGCGCTCTTTTTGGAAGCTCTGCGGGGGGGCGATCCCTTATTAAGCTTGCCTTCCGCTGGACACGGCACTTGCGCGGTGGACCAGCTCATGCCGCGATTGTGTCCTCGGCGATGTTTGGCACGATCTCAGGCGGTCCCATCGTCAATGTACTGAGCACTGGTGTTCTAACAATCCCGATGATGCTCAAACGTGGGTTTTCAAAAGTGTTTGCAGGCGGCGTTGAAGCAGCGGCCTCGTCTGGCGGATCGATCATGCCCCCGGTGATGGGTGTCGCGGCCTTTGTCCTCGCCTCACTGACAACGGTCCCATACTCCAGCGTGATCGTCGCGGCCATCATACCGGCGGCGATGTATTTCTTTTGCCTCTTCCTTTCGGCAATATTTCAATCACGCAAGCAGGGCATCACCGCAGTGGGTGAGTTGACCGATGAGATGGTTTTGGACCGTCAGGACATCTTGAACCTTTTGATGGTGTTTGGCCCAATCTTGCTGATCCTGATGCTTTTGCTGACATCCAAAGACGCTGTTGGCTGCGGCCTTTTTGGCGGTGTGTTGGGCGCCGAGCGGCTGATCACAGAAAACGGGTGCCGCGTAGAAAGCCTTGGATGGTTTCAGCAAGCCGTACAGAACGCAGCCGGTTCTGCGGGTGCTGCTGGTTGGTGGGCTGTGTTGCTCTTGATGGGCTTGCTCTTTCTTGACCCTGAAGTGCGCGCCACACCGCGCAAGATCATCGATGCTTTGGCGGATGCCGGTATCCTGATTTCGACGCTCTATCTGATGTTCTTGGCCGTTTCGATCATTGATTTTTGCCTCAGTTTCACTGGGCTGCCGATCTTTTTGTCGCTTGATGTACTTGCATGGCTCAATAGCCTGAATCTTGGTGGCGATGGATCATGGCTCTTTCAGTTTGCAGCGCTTTTGCTCACGATGCTGCTGGCCGTCTTATTGGGCATGGGGATGCCGGCGGTTCCGGCTTATGTGAATGCGGCCCTGTTAATGGGGCCAGTGCTTGCCGGGCTTGGGCTTTCGCTGTTCACCGCGCATATGTTTATCTTCTACTTTGCCGTCGCTAGCGCAATCACCCCGCCTGTCGCGCTGGCGGCGTTCGCAGCGGCATCGATCACAAAAGCCGAACCGATGGCAACTGGATTTTCCGCCGTGAAATCAGGGATCGTTATGTTTGTGGTCCCGTTTGTTTTTGCTTTCTATCCCGAGCTTTTGTTGATCCCTGAAGCTGTGCTTGATCCAAATTCGTCTGCGGGCGGATACCTGCCCGGCTATGATGGCGGGATGCACATCGCGGCGCTGGTGCTTTTGATCATACGTCTGATCGCAGCACTGTATTTGCTGGCATCGGCACTTGCCGCCTTTGATCGCAAAGCACTGAGCGGTTGGGAGATTGTGCTGCGGCTTGGCCTTGCGGCCCTCTTGCTGGCACGCCCCGAAGCAATCTGGATGGGCGCAGCAGCCGCCACCGCAGCACTGCTGATATGGGACCAGCGTAGTACCGGACCAAAAGAACAATCCTAGCCCCGCGTATTGAGAAAAAGCCTGCTACATCTTTCGACGGGCAACATCTTGGGAAATGAGCGGTTAGGGAAATGGCGGACAGACAGGGA
>CALKJA010000154.1 GCA_937995865.1 uncultured Paracoccaceae bacterium
GTATTTTTTCAATTTGGTCTGCCACACTGATCGCAAGGAGAGGTTGGAAAAGCGAAAAATGGCAGCACTGGAAACCCTTGAACGCACGACAAGCAGCGATGTGGTCTTTGACAGATTATTCGGACAAATCACCCGTTTGGAATTGCTGCCCGGCACCAAGATTTCCGAGACAGACGTTGCCAAAACCTTTGGTTTCTCGCGCCAGCCCGTCCGCGAAGCCTTTACCCGGCTTGCCAATCTCAACTTGCTTTTAGTGCGCCCTCAGAGAGCGACAATCGTGCGGCCCTTCTCTCGTAGGCTGATCGCAAACGCGCGCTTTGTGCGGACAGCGGTCGAGCTTGAAGCCGTGCGCGCCGCGACTTTGAACCGTGACACTAGCGTGGACGCCGCATTGAAATCGAATCTTCGCGAGCAAGCAGACACAATCGCCGCCGAAGATGCAGGCCGGTTTCACGATCTTGACTATCAGTTTCACCGCCTTCTTTGCTACTCCGCCAAAAATGCTTTTGCCTTTGATATCATTGCCGAAAACAAGGCACAGGTGGACCGTATTTGCATGCTCGCCTTAACCAGCAAAGAAACAATGGATCTCTTGTATAAGGATCACGAGCAGCTACTAGAGGCGCTGTTTGGTGGAGATGTTGCCACGGCCGATTCGGTTTTACGCAGTCATTTGGACCGGTTGACGCCGACGATCGATGCGATCTACACCACTCATCAGGCATACTTTGACGAATAGGGTGCATAATGAGATCTATTTTCCTTGGCCTCGTGGCCGTGATTGCCGTTTTGCACCTCTATATCGCTTGGTTTGAAATCTTCGCATGGACCAGCCGCGGTCCCGCAGTTTTTGACACGTTCCCGCCTGAGCTTTTTTCGCAGACGATCCAAATGGCTGCGAATCAAGGTGTGTATAACGCCTTCCTTGCTGCTGGCCTGATTTGGGCGCTCACAATCTCAGACCGGGTTTGGCAACACCGCGTGGCGGCCTGTTTTCTGCTGTTCGTTTTGTTCGCGGGGATCGCAGCGGCGCTGACTGTGTCGCTCCGTCCGGGTCTGTTTCAGATTGTTCCATCCGCGCTGGCGTTGATCTTTCTTACCCTCAGCGCGCGGCGCGCCAACTAAACAACTTACTTTCAGGCGCTCAGCCCCAATGGCGCGCACTCGAGCGCGCCTGATTGGCTGCGCGGCCAGCTGATGATCAGCATGGCCTCACCCAAGATTGCATGATCAGCAAGCGTTTGAGGCAGATCTGGCACCGCGCAGGATGCTACGATCTGATCTTTACGCTGCGCTTTCGCTACAATCTGCACCTCTAGCGCCGCACCCTCACAGGTTTCGCGAAGCGCCTCAACGATATGCGGAGCCGCACCAACGGCCATGTAAAGCGCCACACTTGTGCCCGGCGCCAGATCGCGAATCGCAGACGGAACAGCATAGCCGCCCGATAGATGGCCCGTGGTCAAAACCAGCGTGTCGATGTCTCCTCGATCGGTAAGGCTTTGTCCCAACGCCGCCCCAGCCGCACATGCCGCCGTCACGCCCGGCACAATCTCAAAGGGAATGTCATTGTGGCGCAGAGCGTCCATTTCCTCGGTGCTGCGTCCAAACACGCCGGGATCACCACATTTCAGCCGCACAACCCGCAGCCCACGCTGTGCAGCAGAGACAAGCGTTTGAGTGATTTTCGCCTGTGGCCAGCTATGGCAACCAGGGGCTTTGCCTACAAACACACGCTCCGCATCGCGGCGCGCCAGCTCAAGGATCTCAGGGTCAAGCAAACGGTCGTAGTAGATCACGTCTGCTTCTTGCAGCCGTTGCACACCGCGCAAAGTGATCAAGTCTTTGGAACCAGGCCCGGCCCCCACAAGGCTGACGCTCCCGGTTTGCGCCCCATCTTTGTCTGAGGCACCAAAAATGCCAGTCTCAATAGCTGATTTGATGCGCTTTGCAGCCTCCCTTTCGGAACCGCTTGTAAACATCTGGCGTGGTTCATCATTAAACACCCACCGCCAAAGATCGCGCCGTGCCCGCGGGGCCAAGCGGGCCGCTGCCGCCGCCCGCATCCGGCCTGCAAACGCCGCTAGATCGCCCAAGCGCGGCTCAAGGCTGGCTTCCAGTGCTGTCTTGATTTGCCGGGCAAGTACCGGCGCCGTGCCTTCAGTGCCAATCGCCACAACAACAGGGTCACGATCCACAATGGACGGCGTAATGGCATCACAAAGATGCGGCTGGTCCACCACATTCACCACTGCGCCGCCTGCTTTGGCCAGCGCATGAAGTGCGGCATCTGTCCCCGGACAGCCCGTCGCCACAAACGCCAAAGCGCAGCCTTCGAACTGTGCCGGACCAATCGGACCCGTTTGATGCGAAATTCGGCCCTGCGCCGCAAGATCGGCCAACTCCGGGTCCAGCTCAGGCGCAAGCACAACCACTTCGGCCTCGGATTTCAGGATCAGCCGCGCCTTTTGCGCCGCTTGTTCTCCGCCACCGGCAATCATAACGCGCCGACCCGCCATTTGCAGAAACATGGGAAAAGTTTTCATGCGGAAAGTCCTGTCTGTTGGAGGCGATCAGCCCAAAGAGCCGCGGCCATCTCATCGGCCTGCGCCAGTGTTGGCGCGGCTTTAACGGTCCAAAGAGCGATGGCCGCAGTGCCTGTGATGGTGGCCTCTGAAAATGGGTCTTGCTGTGTTCCATGCCATAGGGCCGCCAGATCTGGCAGATCGGTCCCATCATGAAGACGACGGGTTTCGTCCACCAAGGGGGCCGCGCTGACCTGACGATGCGCACCGTCGCGCAAGCCAAAGACCACGGCCTCTTTTGATGGATGACGCTCAAATTCGCCGCCGCCGCCTTTGATAATGCTCAAATCACTTTGGCCAAGCAGCTCTGCGGCGCGGGCCTGAAGGCTGCGATAGGACGGGTGGAAAACCCCCTGCACCGTCGCTGGAGCCTGCGAAGGGTTCCACATCCGCAGCACAGTGTTGACACACGAGCGCAGCCCGAACGTATCGCGCAAACCCAAAAGCGCAAAGGCGCGGGGGCTGAGCGTTTCAAGCGGAGTATAGCTCACACCCGGCCCAGCAAGGCTCAGAACCTCGCGCAGGGATGCGCCCGCCGATTGATGGGAATTCCAGCCATGCAAAGAGACACGGTACCCCGCCTGTGCCACCAACCGCGCCGCCAGCAAAAAGAGCGGCGCGCCCCGGCTTCGGCCCGCAGCATATGACGGCCAGTCCAAATCCGCTGGTGCGATTTTGCCCGAAACATGCGCGCGCAACGCGGCCGTAAACCCGGCAATCTCTTGTGGTTCCTCGCCGCGCAAGCGCAGCACCATCAACAACGCACCAACGGCTTCGGGTGCTGCGTCTCCTGATAGAATCAGCGCCATCGCCTCATGCGCTTCATCCAGCGTCAACGCCCGCGCGCGGCCTTGCCCACGGGCCACAATGCGGACATAGGGTGCAAGGCTCATTCGGCAGCCATAGGGAGCGCGGCCTCCCGCAGAAGCGCTGCAAGCTCTGGCTTGCAAGAGCCGCAATTTGTACCGGCGCAGGTCACATCCCCCAAAGCAGCAAGGCTTTGAGCCCCGGCACCCACAGCATTTAGCAAAGTGTTTCGGCCCACATTGAAGCAAGCACAGACCGTTGGCCCAGCGTCCGGCACATCCGCCGCCATGCGCCCGGCCAATCCCGCAAGCGGCGCTTGCTCAGAACCGATGAAACCGATCACAGCGGTACGCGAAACAACAACCGGCGCGGGCCCGGCAAAGAACAAAGCTGTGATCTGGCCTTCAGTCTCAATTGCGATGCGGATCGTGCCCCGTGACTGGTCACTTTGGATCGACACCGCGCCTTCGGATTGGCCCGTCAAAGCGCAAATTTCTTGCGCCCAATCCTTGGGTTCTCGGGTGCCAGCAAGCTCTGCTTGCCAGCCTGATTGTGTGCGCGCTATGGCGGCATAAGGCGTTTGCGGGCTTGGCTGCGTCGACGACGCCAAAAAGCCGAACCATTTGGGCCGAAAGACCTCTGCGGTCACTGCGCCTGATTTAAGTGCTGGTTGTCCGGATACCGGATCCGTCGCAGCCGGGGTCAAGCTGTTGACCAAACCAGATGTTGCTCTTTGGCGCGTCCAGTGCATCGGCGCAAAAAGTTGCCCCGGTGTGGCGTTTTGCGTGATGAGTGCGCGCAAGATACAGCGCCCTTGGGCGCTTTGAAGTTCGATCAGGTCACCGGGCTTTGCTTCCAAGGCAGCGGCGTCTTCGGGGTGGAGCTCCACATAGGGCTCGGCCAAGTGCGGCCCCAATCGCGCGGACTTCCCGGTGCGTGTCATCGTGTGCCACTGGTCCCGGTTGCGGCCCGTGTTGAGCGAAAAGCGCGAGCTGCGCAGTGCGGGCGCAGACACAGGGATCATTCGAGCCTTGCCATCCGGATGATAAAACTGCCCGTCTGCGAAAAAGCGGTGGCCGTTTCGCGGCCAGGTTTGCGGGATCATCTGCGCGTAATCCGCATCAGCAAATACGCTCAGATCCAAATCCCTTGGGAAGCGCGACGTGGCCGCATCAAGCGCCACATATTCAGCAAAGACATCGGCGGGCTGATGGAAATCAAACGCAGCCCCAAAGCCCATGCGCTTGGCAACATCGCTAACAATTTCCCAATCAGGCCGCGCCATTCCGGGCGCAGGCAGGAACGCGCGCTGCCGCGAGATCCGGCGCTCTGAATTGGTGACAGTCCCGTCCTTTTCGCCCCAGCCTGTCGCCGGCAAAAGCACATCGGCCAGATCGTTGGTATCTGTTCGCTCGATAATATCTGACGTTGCCACAAAGGGCACCTTGGCAATCGCCGCAGCCACGCCTTGTGCATCAGGCAATGACACGGCGGGATTGGTGGACATCACCCACAGCGCCTTGATCTTGCCTTCCGCGCAGGCCTCAAAAAGATCAACGGCCTTAAGTCCCGGCGCTGTGCAAATCGCGGGGCTCTCCCAGAAATCCTGCACGGCAGTACGGTGCTCGGGATTGTCCAACTCAAGGTGATTGGCCAGCATATTGGCCAGCCCGCCCACCTCACGGCCGCCCATCGCATTGGGTTGGCCTGTCACGGAAAACGGCCCGCAGCCCGGTGTGCCGATACGGCCCGTGGCAAGGTGGCAATTCAGGATCGCGTTGACCTTATCTGTGCCTGAGCTCGATTGGTTCACACCTTGGGAATAAATGGTCACGACCTTTGGCGTGGTGGCCCAAAGATCGAAAAAGGCAGAAAGCTCAGCAGCGCTGAGCCCGGTGTCAGTTGTGTTGTCGTTGCGGGCTGCGGCGATGGCAGCATCCAACCCGTTCACATGCGCAGCCGTATAGGCAGCGTCCAAACGCCCGGCCTCCGCCAAATGCGCCAAAAGCCCGTTGAACAGCGCAACATCCCCATCCGGCGCGATGCGCAAATGGCTGTCCGCAAGATCCGAGGTCGCCGTGCGGCGCGGATCGATATTGACGATGCGCATATTCGGGCGCGCCTCTTTGGCCGCAGCGATACGCTGGTAGAGAACGGGGTGGCACCATGCCAGATTGGAGCCCACCAAAACGATAAGATCCGCTTGCTCAAGATCCTCGTAGCTGCCGGGCACTGTATCTGTTCCAAAGGCCCGCTTATGCCCCGCAACGGATGACGCCATGCACAGCCGCGAGTTGGTATCGATATTGGCCGAACCGATGAAGCCTTTCATCAGCTTGTTGGCAACGTAGTAATCTTCGGTCAATAGCTGGCCCGAGGCGTAGAAGGCCACGCTATCTGGACCATATTCCGCAATGGCTGCGCTGAATTTCTCGGCCACAAGA
>CALKJA010000155.1 GCA_937995865.1 uncultured Paracoccaceae bacterium
AGGAGCCTAAGGCATGAAGATAACATCGGAACACGCCGACTTAATTGCCAATGAAGTTGCGGCGGTAATACGTGCAGACTTTCACAGACACATTACTGGATTAATTAGGTCGTCAAAATTGCCCGACATGGGTATTCGCAGCGTGGATGCATTGGCGGACCGCGTGTCAAATTCAGTCATAAAAGAAGTGTTTCCGTTTATGGACGGTGCGCAACTTCCATCGTGGATGGCTGAAAAGAAACCTCATTTAAAGGAGGGTTCGAATTGAACAATCAGATAATTGCCGACCTCAAGAAGTCACGCCCGCCCGCTCGCGCAGCTCGTGCTGCCGGTGGTGAGATCGAGCGCCTCAACGGCTGGCTGGATCATATCGCGGGCCTTGATGATCTGGAGCTTGTCATGCACTGCGTGAACCGCGCCATGAGGGGAGACCCCGCGCCATGACAGAGCGCATGACAGCAGCCGACCTAATCGCAGCACAGGGAAAGGGGCCTCGCGTGGATCGTGAAGGCCCCATCCACAAATCAATCCTAGAGTATGTCCTGACCGTCCTGCCACGCAGGGCAGTGGTACATCACAGCCCCAACGAGCTGAACATGGCGGGCGATGCCAAGTCGCGGGCGATTGCCATATCCAAAGCTAAGGCGCTGGGCATGGTTCCCGGCTGGCCCGATCTTGAGATTATGATTGACGGACAGGCGTACTTTCTGGAGATCAAGGCCGAGAGTGGCACTGTGTCCAAGGACCAGATTGCCGTTATATCTCGACTAAGGGTCGCCGGGTGTCGTATCCAAGTTGTAAATTCAATCGACGGAGCACGCAGAGCCTTGCAAGAGTGGGGCCTGATACCGTGAAGGGAGACCAGAAATAATGATTGACGCAGCGCTAGACTTGTCCATCCCGACGTTAATGCGAGCGTGCCAAGGCAACGTAAAGAAACTACCATCATTCATGGTTCACGACGACAATGTGTGGCCCCGGTCGAACGTCGTAAGGACAGACAGCCGGGGCCGTATTCATATGCGCCGTTCGGCATTCATGCGGACCGTGCATTCGGAGCTGCCGATCCGTCCCGGCTTGTGGCACCGGATCGACCTGCAAGAGTTCCACATCGACTTGAAGCCGCACCACTTGCAGGGATCAACTGACAACAGCGGGGGCAATCAGGTGAGCGCCGCCCGCAACGTGGCCCTTGTGGACAGTGCAGGCCGAGCTATTGGGGATGATGATTATGGCAATACTCCACGTAGGGATCACCGGGCAGAGGACATTGCCGCAGATGTTCGCGCAGCTAAGGAAGCCGGAACAAGCGGAAGCGTTCGCAGCTCCACACTTTGCGGAGGCAGCACAGAGCCTAGCTAGGTGGGCTTGGACCGTAGAGAACGACGCGGGGGAGTTCCTCGCCTCGGCTGCAATCATTCCAGACATTGGGCGGCGCGGCTGGCTGGTGGCCTTCCCCGGCGAGCGGATCAGAAGGCCATCCGACATCATGCCTCTTGTGCAGCTCTTGGACGATCTCAAGAACAGCGGCGCGGCCTATGACGAGCTGCGGTCGTGGGTCGCCTCGGACGACCGGCGCGCCATAAGGTTTGCCGAGTGGACCGGAATGGCTTATGACTGCGGACCAGCGACAGGCTTTTCCCCGACGGGCCGGGATATGAGCCTCTACATATGGAGAAAGACATGAGCGGAGTTTGGGATGCCGTAACCGGCAAGTCAGCGCGCAAAGCTGCGCAGGTAAACGAGGATGCGCGAGAGGAGGCGTCCGCACAGGCCGCAACCGCACGTCGGCAGACACAGACATCCAACGAGGACGCAGCGCGCGCCAAACAGAAAGCAGAGCGAGGGTCCTCGCGATCCCGTGGCCGCGATATGTTGGTGGGTTCAATGTCCGCCGGTCTCAAGAAAAGCGTGGGTGGATAAGTGGCACAGTGGACACTAGAGCGCGCCAAGCGCGCCATCAAAACGGCCAAGAAGGACAAGACCTCCTCGGATGAGATTTACCGCGAGGCCATGGAGCTGACATTTCCGGACCGCGAGAACTTCACCAAGCGCAAGGAAGGGCAGAGTAACTCTACCTACAACTGGGACAGCACCTCGCAAGTCTCAGTGATCCGCGCAGCGAACCGCCTGTCCAGCGACTACACCCCGCGTGATTATCCTTGGTTTGAGATCGGCCTCGGCTCGGCCACCAAGCAAATGAGCGAGGACCAGTTTAAGCAGGCGTTCAACAAGACCAAGGACACCGCCAAGGCGGAGCTGGAGGGCATCACCAAAATCTGTCAAGCAGTATTCAACGGCCCCGGCTTCCCGACCGCATCAAACGAAACCTATATTGATTGGCACTATGGGCAGGGTGGTATGCGCATCATGCCTAACGATGACGCAATGGGAGAGCCGGTCATATTCCAATCCATGCCGCTCTCACATTTCTATGCATACGAGGGGCCGAACGGACGCCATGACCGTTGGTTCTTTTGGCACACGCTGCGGGCTGACGTTATCCAAGCGGAATGGAAAGATGCCAAGCTGACCGACAAGCTCAAAGAGCTGGCCGCGAAGCCCACCCCGCCTAATGTGGAGTTGTGCTCCGTCGTGTACCGGGACTATGACGCGGACGCCAAGGACAAGCCCTACCGCTACGAGGTGTTTTACTTCAAGGGTGAGGAAAAGGCGCGGATCGTTGAGCGTACCGCCAAGACCTCGGCATTCGTGACACCTCGCCATTCCAAGCTGCCGGGCGAGAACCGGGGCCGGGGGCCGGTGCTGTTCGCACTGCCTGATATCCGGACAGCAAACAAGATTGTAGAACTAACCTTGCGCGCCGTCGCGGTTGCCGTTGCTGGCGTTTACACCGCGACCGAGAATGGCGTGGTGGGTCCGGTTGCGGTCAAGCCATATTCCATTATCAAGGTGCGCAAGAATGGCGGTCCTGACGGGCCATCCCTGCAACGTCTGGACAACCCGCAACGGATTGACTTTGGGCAGCTCGTGCTGGACACGCTGCACGCCAATATCCGCAAGATCATCGGTGATCACAGCTTGCCGCCGGAGGGTGACCCGATCCGCTCCGCAACTGAGTTTGTGCAGCGCGCCCGAGAGCTTTTGGCAGATCAGGCTGGTGGCCTCGGTCGCCTGTCTGCGGAGTTTATCATCCCTTCTGTGCAGCGCGTCGTTGATATCTTGGAAACCAAGCAAATCCTGCAAACGGATGGCCTGAAAATAGACCAGTTCTTGATTGAGGTCCGCATGACGTCGCCGCTTGCGCGCGGTGAAGCCATGGCCGAGGTCGAGAACCTTGTCCGGTTTATGGAAATGCTCAAGACGCTGGGCGGGGATCAACTCATGATGTACGAGGTTGATATGGAGAAAGCCGGGCCGCGCCTTGGGGACCTGATGAACGTGCCGTTAGATGTGCGCAACACCAAGGACCAAAAGGCCGAGCTGAAAAAAGGCATGACAGCCATGGCCGCAACCGAGGCCGGGATGGACCCTGCCGCAGCACAACAAGAGCTAGCAGCTCAGGAGGAAAATCTTGCAGGATAACACCGGGCTTGATGCCCTATTCCAGAACGCTGACGACCCAGCTTGGCAGCAACTCATGGCTGCGCAGGCGGATGAGGCACCCATGCAGCAATCGCTGGACCCTGCGGTCTATGCGGCTGTATTTCAGACCACAGCGGGTAAGATGGTCTTGGAGGACATGTATAACCGCTACGTGAATGTTTCGCGCGCTGTCCCCGGTCAGGGTGCCGAGGCTGCGTTCTACCGCGAGGGAATGGCACAAGTCGTTTTTGAGATCGTGGGCAATATCAACCAAGCAAACCAAGGAGACGACAATGGCAACTAAGGCTGAATTGGCAGACCAGATAGCAGAGCTGACGGGCAACAAGCCAAACCCTGACGACCACACGCACGAGCAGCTTACCGAAATGCTGGTATCTGCATCAACAGCGCTAGACAAGGATACCGTCCCGGAGCCTGATGAGGGGCGCGAGACGTCCTTCAGACGCCACAAGGTCAACCGTGGATCGCGCCGCCGGATCGAACGTGCCCTCAAGCGCTTTGACACGGATGTATCCGATTTCATCAAAGAAATGGATTTGCAGTGCTTCATAGCTGACGAGGACGGCAACCGCGTCGCGCCGTGGCCTATGGTCGATGGCCTCAAAGAAATGAAATCCCGCGTGCGCGAGGAGATCAACGCAGTCCTGACGGTCGGCAACGAGCCACAAGACAAAGCCGGATAAAAACAACCCCACTGAAACACCCCAACGGAAATGGAGACCATGATGAAATGGATGCTATTAAACACAACCGCCCTATGCCGAAAGCCAGAAGATGAGGGCGCGTCCAGCTCGGGCGGCGAAGGTAGCGACAGCGGCGGCGATAATGCAGGCCAAGACGGCGGCGACAACAGCGGCGAAGGCGGAGAGAGCAACAGCTCGTCAATTCTCGATTTCGCAAGCAAAAGCGGCGGCGAGGGAGAGAGCAAAGACGGCGAGGCGGGCGAGTGGAAACTCCCCGACGGCATGGAATTGCCCGATCACCTCGTGGGCACGGACGCAAGCCAGACACTTGAGAAAGTCGCTAAGGCGTATTCTGGGGCGCGGCGAGAGTTAAGCCAGCGAGGCAAGGCCGAGGGCGTTCTGGAGGGCGTGGTGCCGGACAAGCCAGACGGTTACGAGTTCGAGGACACGGGCACGGACGACAAGCCGGACGTGATCTTCGCCGAGCTGACAAGCGAAACCTCCAAACCCATCGTTGACGCCTTCAAGGCAGCGGCTCAAAAGAACGGCATACCGGACAAGGCGTTTGCAGCGTTCATGCGTGACGGCATGGCGGGCGTTGCCGAGGCGGGCATCCCTCTCGGGCAGTCGAACGAGGAGGCCGCAAAGGTCAGTGGGGAGGCTGAGTTCGAGGCGCTGACCAAAGAGGTGGGCGTGAAGGAAGCGGGCACCATGATCAACACCATCGACACCTACAAGAATAAGTTGGTGGAGCGCGGCGTCCTACAGAGCGATGACGAACAGGCCGAGTTTGATCAGATGATGGGAACGGCCATGGCGTCCCGGATTTTCTATCGGATCATGACGGGCGAGTTTGGAGAGGCTCCGATCCCACCAGCCGACGGCGCGGACGGCTCTGTCTCGCCCGAGGAGGCGCAAGCCTCATACGCAGCCGCGAGCAAAATGCCGGAGGGTGCGGAAAAGAATGCCGCCATGGCCGCAGCTCAAGAAAAGATGACCAAAGCATTCGGCACAAATAACGCTGGCTCTGTCCGCTCATCCATACTATAACGAGGGCACCGTCTAGGGGGAGCGCTCTGGTACGCGAAAAAGTCTAGCCGCAGCCACTCACGCAACTCGTAACTACCCTGAACTTACCGCACCGTGCATCCTCCCGCACGGTGCGGTTTTTTTATGGGAGTTGCCAGAATTTAAATCCCGTGGCATATTCCCCGCCAAGACGCAGACCCAAGAGGAACGGCACCCGGCGCAAGCGACAGGCCCGTGACACCTCAAGGCCCTCGGTCCCCCTGAATGATTGAAACCTTGTAGGAGACTGATATGTCCACCTCTTTGAATGTCGCAGCAATTGCGAGCTTTGACGCTGATGTTAAGCACGCTTACCAAGATATGGCCAAGCTGCGCGAGACAACCCGGATCAAAACCGGCGTTGTTGGGTCAACCCACCGTTTCCCAAAACTGTCTGCCGGTCTGGCCACAAAGCGCGTCAAGCAAACTGACGTCGTGCCCATGAACCTGCAGCACAGCAACCAGACCGCCACCTTGGAGGACTGGAACGCGCCGGAATATACCGATGTGTTTGATGATGCGAAAACCAACATTTCCGAGCGTCAAGAGATCGCCGGTTCCATCGCCAAGGCCATCGGTCGCCGCGAGGACCAGCTCATCATCGACGCGCTGGACGCAACAGCCACAACTCTGACCGTGGCCGCTGCAATTGGTGGTGCCGCTTCAAACCTCAACGTAGCCAAGTTGCGCCGGGCCTCCACCCTCTTGGGTGACAACGGCGTCGGTGAGGACGAGCAGATTTGCTATATCGGTTCATACAGTGGCCGTGAGGGCTTGCTGGGTGAGACCGAGGCGACAAGCTCGGATTACAACACCGTGCGCGCGCTGGTTAACGGTGATATCAACACATTCCTCGGTATGGACTTCAAATGGATTGCGTCACGCGCCGAGGGCGGGCTTGACCTGACCAGCGGCGACCGCACATCGTTTGCCTACGCCAAGTCTGCAATCGGCCACGCCATCGGCATGGATCAGCGCATGGAGGTCAACTACATTCCGACAAAGACCTCATGGCTTGCAAACATGCTGTTCTCGGCGGGTTCGACTGAGATCGACGCGGGCGGCGTTGTTGAGATCACCACTACCGAGTAATTCAATGCAAAGGGCTGGTTACTCTGGCCCTTTCACCGCAACACAATTTTGGAGGGCGTCATGGCCTTTAACATGCAAAAACTCGAAAACCACGCCGGTTCTGGTGGCGGTTTGAAACTGTTCAGCTACCACGCAGGCGACGACAACCGCGCCGCTGTGAACGGTGCTGGTTACTTCAACGAAGCGGCAAGCCTCTTGTCTGTAGGTGATCGCATTGCGGTCCACGCGACAGATTTCGATTATGATTGTCACGTCTCGGCTATCTCGGCTGATGACGTTGTGACGGTCGCCGCTTTGGACGACTTCGCGTAATCCGCTGGGGTGTGGATGTGAGAGGGGCCGGGGCTGGGAAACTGGCCTCGGTCTTTTTTGATTTTACAGATGGAATAGAACTATGTCAGAGTTGAGTTTTTTGGGCGACAGCATGTTTGCAACAGGCTTGGACACCGCATCATTCCGGACGGGCAATAGGTGGCTATCCGGCCTGATCGCATCCTTTCTGGGGTATCAGTTTAGCGCATATTACAATAACAGCACCGGCGGTCATGAAATCCTAGAGTGCGCATCGGACGTGGGCAACATACCCGCAACGGCGGACTGGGTGATCACCAACGCCGGGATAAACGATCTGGACACCGCAGATATGACGGCCTCAACGCTCATCGCGAACTATGGCGAGTTGCTGGACGCCTTGGGGCAGGCGGGAAAGAAAGTCATTGTTGTGGCTCCGCTGCCCTTGATGCAAGGAGGCGAGCTGCAGATCGAAGATGATCGCCGCAAGTTCGTGGAGTTTCTAAAGGGCTTGGATACCGAGGTGGGGGTCTATGGCGTGATCGACGCGCAGACCTACGACCGAGACGGGACCTCCGAGACCTACGACCCGTCAATCCATGCGCTGGACGGAACGCACCCAAACACGGACATCTGCTTCTTTATGGCTAAGAAAATTGCCGACGAGGTCGCGCTCATTATGGAAGCGAACGGCGTCGCGCCGCAGTCCGTCGGGTCCAACCTGCTGGGCCGGTCCGGGTTTCTGGGGGCTTCGGGTACGTCCACCAATGCGCATATCTACGGCGGAATACCGAACGGCTACCGCTTCTTGGATGCACAAGCATTGTCCGAGGAAATACGCGTATCGACGGAAATCAAGGACGGCGGTGTGGTCCATTTTGATCTAGCCGGGGCAACCACTGGTGGATCAGACTTTTTCCGCGAGACAACCCCAACCGTGGATTTGACGGCAGGGCAAACCGTGATCACGTCCTTTGATATGAAGACCTCCGGTTGTCGCGGGCTTGTGGGTTTCTATTCGCAGCTCACCATGGCCCTGTCTGGAGGGACGCAATACCTGTCTGGGGGCTACGCCTCGCCAGCCGATGCTGCGTTGGACTATAGGAAGTTGCCGCCAAATATGGACTGGGTGACCGTGCACTCCCCACCCATAGAGGTCACCGAGAACCTTAGCGGCTGTGCTTGGCGGTTTGCATTCCAGTACCTTGACGATACCACGTTGGGGGGTCGCCTTTCTGTGCGGCGTCCTCGCGTGTTGATCCTGCAGTAATTAGAAAGGGGTTACCCCATGACGGACAGCCGTATCGACGTGGCATCGCAAGCTCTTGCACGCCTTGGCGAGCCTGCGATCTCCTCTTTCGAGGAGGATAGCGAGACAGCCGAAAAGGTAGCTCGGCTTTACGAGCCGACAATCTTGCAGCTCCTAAGCTCGCACGATTGGAGCTTCGCCACCCGGCGGGCCTCTCTGCCCGAGGATGCGTCCGGGACGCCCATCAACGAATGGACGCGGGCCTTTTTGCTTCCCACGCTGCGGACGGAGCGTGTGGGCAAGATCATGAGCGTGTTTAATAGCACCTCCCTGCGATCCCCCAAGGTGTTTGACTTTGAGCTGCAAGAGCGCTGGCTGTTCACGGACTACGAGACCATTGTGGTGGAGTACATCGCGCGCGTGCCCGAGACGGACTGGCCGGGCTATTTCCACACCCTTGCCATTGAGGCGCTGGCTGCGACGCTGGCCTTGCCTGTGACCGAGATCGCCAGCAAGGATGCGCAACACCGCGAGATCGCTTTCGGGACGCCCTCACAGGGCGGGCGCGGTGGCCTGTTTGAGACCGCCGCAGAGGCCGACGCCACGGGCGACCCCACGCAGTCATTGTTGGATGACCACGATCCAATCTATGCGGCCCGGTTCGGAGGTCACTGGTAATGCCACAAGCGCGACACATTCAGACCAGCCTTACATCCGGGGAGCTGGACCCGCTCCTTTGGAGCCGTGAGGACATAACCTTTTTTTACACGTCCGCCCGACTGATCGAAAACGCCGTCCCGCTACCGCAGGGCGGCGTCAAGAGGCGTGAGGGGTGGGTCTACAAAGCGCCCCAGCGTGGCGAGCTTGACGAGCTGACTATCTCGGCCCTGACCGCCCCGAACGGCGGGACAACCGCCAACCTGACCGACGGCGACGAGGACACCGTTTTCACCACAACCACGGCCATGGGGACGGTCGGCACCTACGAGATTGTGATCATTGATCTAGGCTCATCCATGGACGTGACGTGCGTGGATATGGGCGGGATTGCGATTGTCGGAGTAGACGGGACCGTCAACAGCGCGAGGCTGCAATTGCACGCCTCGGATGATGCCTCCACATGGGAGCTTATTGCGGCGGACACGTTTGCGACAGCGACCCACGACCGGAGGTTTTCCGCGCCGCCAGACCAGTTGCTAACAACGGCGCGCTACCTGCGGATCAGGACATCCAATTTCATCGCGGGGCAGGACTACGGCGCGTCTACGGTCCGCATGACGTCCGTTGCTGTGCACGTTGAGGAGGGATACTCAACCGACGGGGCGGAGGTTGGAAACCACTCCCACCACACCATGACCACGTCCATAGATGACGAGTATGACCTCGTTATGACTGACGGCAACTGCGACATTTTCTCGGGTGACGATGGGTCTTATTTGGCGAGCGTGTCTCTGCCTCACCCCAATTCCCGGATTGGCGAGATTAAGGTGTCTCAGAGCTTGGACACAATGGTCGTTTATCACGAGAACTACCCGCCGTGGGTGATCCAAAAGATCGGGGGGGACACCTCGTGGCGCTCGGGGGCGTTCGAGTTTGAGAGCGTTGTGGACTTCCCGTTCGACACGCTAGACGGTGAGGACGTGTCCGGGGGCGAAAACGAAATCCAGTTCGCGCAGTTCTCAGATATGGCGGGGACCGATGATTTGCTCGTTGAGTACAACGGCGAAACAAGCGCGTCATTCTCTTGGACAAACACAACCGCGACCATGGTAACGCGCATCCAGAACGCCATAAACAGCCTGACCGACTTTTCGGAGGTTGTTGTTACCGATGCGGGCGATGATGGCTTTGATATCGAGTTCACGGGGGTTGATGGCAAGCGGGCTTGGCCTACGCTGGTTTTTGATCTCCTCACCGGGTCCGGCCTCGTTGAGATTTCGCGCAAGACCTACGGTAAGCCAGACACGGACAAGCTGTGGAGCGATACGCGGGGTTATCCGCGTTGCGGCGGGTTCTATCAGGGGCGGCATTGGATGGGCGGATTTAGGGACCGCTCGGACGTCATTGTCGCAAGTCGCGCGGGAAATCTGGCTGACTTCCGGGAGGATGCGGACCCGGTTATCTCCTCGCCTATCGTGGTTGCTCCCAGCTTGGACGAGCAAATCACCGTCCATAACATTTACGCCGGTCGGCATCTGCAGATTTTTACCAGCTCTGCGGAGCTGTACGTGCCGGACGAGCCTATCACTATCGACAATATAGCGCTCAAAGTCACGACGCGGCACGGGTCCAACCGATACACCCAGCCGGTTGACGTGCAGGGCGGGACGCTCTTTGTGGATCGGAATGGGCGCGCCTTGCGTGAGTACCTTTTCACGGATGCGGAGCAGTCCTACTCTGCCGAGCCGGTCACGATACTGGCGGGGCATTTGCTGGCATCACCGCAATCTATGGTACTGCGGCGCGCGCGGGACGTTGATCAACCTCGGGCGCTCCTCATAGCTAACACGGGGACAGATCGGGCGGGCGATACGGTCCCGGCGTCCATGTGCATCATCGACCGAGCGCAACAGGTGACCGGGCTTTGCCGGATCAGCACCGAGGGAACGCCGCTCACCTTCGCGTCTACGCAAAAGGGCGAGGCGTTTGCCATGGTATCGCGCGAGCTGGCGGGCAACTCGTGGAACTTCTTAGAGCAGTTCAGCTCCGACTTTATGTCGGACTGCGCGGTGGAGGTTGCCAACGATGACATTGATGATCTGACGGCAACGGCTGATCAGACTGTTTTCTCCTACACCTTCACAAGCCCACTGGATACGTCCGACGTGGCGATCTGGACGCGGGCCAGTGAGGACGACGATTGGTCGCGAGTAGAGGGTGACAGCTACACCGTGCAGCTCGATACGCAAACCGTCACCTTGACCGGCGACTATGCCGACGGCGTTGCGGAGGGCACGCTGGTCCGGGTCAACCTGCGGCAAGACACTGTCACCTTGTCCGGCGTAGGAGATCACTTGGAGGGCGTGGAGGTGGAGGTGCATGGCGATGGCCTGCCCCTCGGCACCCTGACGGTGTCGGGCGGGGCTGTTGACTTAGGCGATCAGCGCTTTGATTTCGCTTGTCAAGTCGGGTTGCGCATGATCCCACGCATTGTCCTGCACCCTTACAAGGGCCAAGGTCAGCAATCCCCCACCATGAAAAACCAACGCATCCCCCGGATGCTTCTACAGCTCGAAAGAACGGGGGCTGTTTCCGTGTCTGCACATGACGGGGGACGGCCACGCGCCGTAAGTCTGGCAAATTATGACAGCGGGGTGATGGACCCAACGCTCGATGAGGTGTTATTCACTGGGGCAAAGCGCATTTCTGGCCTCGGCAGGTGGCAAAAGGAGCCTACCGTGGAGATAACCCAAACCGTGCCTATGCCGTTTTTGCTGCGGTCAGTCACTTACGATGTGAGATTTTAGGAGGCAATTATGGCGTCAGTTTTCGGAGCGATAGCGGCGGTCAGCTCGGGGGTTTCTGCAGGGGCGGCAACTGTCTCGGCGGGTGGTGGGCTTGCTGCGGCGGGCACCGCTGCGACCGGGGCAGGCTTGACCCTCACCAATGTTATGACGGCAGGCTCTGCCCTCGCGGCGGTCGGCAGCGGCATAATGTCCATCAAGCAGGGGTACGCTCAAGCGGACCAGCTCAAGACAGAGGCCGCTTTCGCAGGGGCCGCAGCGGAGCAAGAGAGAGCGGCGGGGGCATCGCAGGCTCTGGACTTGGCGCGCGAATATGCCGCCCTAACCAGTGAGCAAACCGTCGTCCAGCTCGCCAACGGTCTCGACGTTGGGACGGGCACTCCGGTCAACATTCGGGAGAGCACGAAACGGCAGGCGGATCGCAGCATCGACACGACCCGCGAGAATGCACGCAATCGGTCCGCAATGCAGCGCCTACGGCAACGCGGCCTGATGACAGAGGCACGGGCTGCAATCTCTGGCGGCTACGGGCAGGCGCTCAAAACCGGCTTCAACGCTTATCAATTACTGGGGTAAACCATGGCAACTATTCGCAGATATGGACCAGCCGGAGTAGCTCCGGCAGTAACGCCCCGGCCCGAGCTGGGGCGCGGTCGTGAGGCGCAGTTCGCTGCATTTGGAGGCATGTTCCAAGCTGCCGAGGAGTTTGTCCGCCCGGCCGTCGAGGAGGCGCAAAAGGTCAAAGGTGAGCAGGAGGCCCTAGAGGAGCTGGACGGCAAGGGGCTGGACGCAACCTTCGAACCTCGCTCCCCGTTCACCGTGCGCAGTCAGGCATTCAATGGGGCTGCAGAGAAAGTGATCTCCACGCGTGCGTCCGAGGCGATGCAAGGGGCTATGATCAACGCCACTCGCAAGGCGGATGGCGACCTGAATGTCCTAAAGGTCGAAATGGACAAGGCGCGCTCTGATATCATGGCAGCACTGCCGGAGGGCCTTCTGGGTATCGCCTCCGATGTAGAGACCCAATACGAGCGCGGGCGCGTCGTGGCGGAGCGGAACACTGCAGACCTCGCGCGGCGTCGGGTGGTGGCCCGGCAGCGGGCCGCTGCAGCTCAAGCCTTGGATTTTGCGCAGTCCGAGGCCGAGCGCCTCGCGCTGATCGGCGCAACAGGTCCCGAGCTGTCCGACCACATGGCCCAAGCTGCGGATCAGATCGCACAGTTTGGTCCTCGTGGTGAGTTCACTTTGGCGGGCAAGACGTACCCGGCAGACCCCTCCCGATCAGGCATTCTATCGCCGGGCGCTATGGAGGATCGCGTCCGGGGCATCAGCACCGAAACAAGCCGGATTATGCTGGAGGCAGATTTTCAACAGAGTGAAGCTCCCGGCCAATTCGTTGAGGAGTTTCGCGCGCAAGTTTTCTCAGGCAATTCCCCATTCTCGGCGGGTGAAAGTTTGGAGATGTTGCGCCGCATGGATACGCGCGCCCGGACAATGGAAAGCCAGCGCCGCACAGCCGCCAATGCCGAACGTGATCGGCTGGAGGCTGGCATGGACACGGCAATCAACGGCTACGTTACCATGACCGAGGCGGGGGTCCCTATGGCCATCCCCGAGGAGGAGCGGGTCTCTGTGCTGGACAGCCTGTCCCCATTTCCTGACATGCAGCGCGAGGCGCGGTTGGAGTTTGCGGTGGCGGACGCTCAAGTGGAAACGCATGGCATGACGGGCGCGCAGCTCAACGCATACGCGGGACGCATCCGGGGCGATATGGAGGCGGCAGCATCGCGGGGCGAATTGGACTTGGAGGGCGCGGCTGTCTTGGCAAGTCTTGAGGACCGCCTCGCCAAAGTTCAAGACGCGGTGTCCTCCGAGACGCTAGGTCTGCCCATGGTGGAGCAACTGGCCATGGACGGAGCCGCGTTCGAGGATGTGGATTATGATGCTCTGCGCACCTCGGCGAATGGAAACGAGGACATACTCCGGGAGATCGCGGAGGTTGAGGCGTTCCATCGGGATACCGAACAACTGCAGAACATGACCACGGCGCAACGGGAGACTGTTCTGGAGGCGGCGCGGGAAGGTATCGCCAACCTTGCGGCGCGAGGCCGCGGACTTGGGGCGGACGCGCTCATCACGCAGGGCGTGCTTGATCGACTGGACGAATGGTCCACGCACCGCGCAGAGCTTGCCGCAACCGACCCCGTAAAATTCGCAGCGGCGTCAGGTGTAGCCCTGCCGTCATTTGAGGGCGTGGAGAGCATGACGGACGCGGGCGCAATCATCGCCGCACGGGTCGGGGCGGTTGCCCCCTTGTCATCGGCGGAGGGCGTGGACAATCCGGTGCCTCTCACGCAAGCCGAGGTTGATGCCTTATCCGAGATATACAGCGGATCAACGCGCGGCGAGAAATCCGCTTTCCTCGGCTCAATAGCGGCGCTCGGCGAGGATCAGGCTATGGCTGTTTTTGCTCGCATGGGGCAGGCGGAACCCACACTTTTTGCGGCGGGTGCTGTCTACACGATGGGCAACCAGCAAGCGGCGGGCGTAATCCTTCGAGGGTCTGTTGATACAAAGCTGGACGGCGGGTCCCGGTCGGACCTCGCCGCAGCTCGCGAGGTCACGCTCGGAGCGCTCCTTGAGGTTGATATGCTGGCACCCGAGGGCATCGAGATGCTGGACACAACGGCGCTGGCATATGCGCGCGGCTTGGCTATGGCGGAGGGCGGGCGTCAAATCGAGACGCGCGACATGGAGGCGGGCTACAATATCGCTCTGGGTCAGCAGGCAGATGGGACTGGAGGCTTTGCGGATACACGCTATGGGCCGACGATCTTGCCGTCAGGATGGACAGCGCGCCGCCTTGATCGGACACTCCGTCGGTTGACCCCCATGGACATGAACGGGATCACGCAAGGCATTGTGCAGGACCGCTATGGGCGTCCGTTTGATGCGGAGGAAATCTTACCCAACGTCCACGGCCTGCGACCTTCGCCGGACGATCCTAACGTCTTGGTGCCAGTGGATCGCGAGGGGGCTTTCTTCTTGGTCAACCGAGGGCACGGCGAGGCGTTGGACGTATTGACGTTTGATCTATCCGAATTGGGGCAGGAATGACCAGATTAGCCAGACTGCAGCCCATTGAGAACGACGCCACGCGAGGCCCGGAGGTTGGTCTGGGTGAGGCTGTGGGGGCGGGCTTTGATCTAGCCAAGCCGGAGGCCGGTTTCTTTGCGGGGCACCGGCTCGCCAGTGAGGTCAATCAAGATGCCTGGGCGGCTGTTGAGAGCACGTTCTACGGTCCGGGGGAAAAGCCGGAACTTAGCGACGATGAGCGCCGAGAGCTGTCATTCATGCAGCAAGAAGACTTTGACGAGGATCAGGTCCGTCGCCTGTCCAGCATCATGGCCGAGCAAGGTTTTGAAGTTCCGGAGGCTCTGCGGCCTGACGTCTACACCGCGCGGCGCGATCAGGTGTTGGGTGATATGCAAGAGCTGCGCGCACGGGAGCGGGAGACACTCTCTCGGGCATCCAAGGGGACGGAGCTTTTCGGCACTCTGGCCGGTGGTGCGTGGGCGGAGCTGTCCGACCCCGTGAACTTCGCAACTCTTGCTATTGGAGCCTCCGCGCGCGCGGGCCTCTTGGCCACAATGGCAACGGAGGCAGGGATCAACGCCGCGATTGAAGGCGTGCAGACGCCTAGCCGTAACACTTTCCGCCGGATGATTGACGAGCCGGAAACAAGCATGATCACCAACATGGCTTTTGGCGCGGTGTTTGGTGGTGCTTTTGGCGGGGTTATGAAGGGCGCGCAGTTGGGCGCTCCACGCTTGGGCGAAATGACCTCCGACGGGATGAACCGTCTTGGCATGATGATGGGGCGCGAGGACCGCCGTGCGTTGGCTGACGTTGCTGCCCGCAGTGGTGACCGGGAGCTTGCCGACGTCGCAGCCGCTGTGCGCCGCGATATAGAGGACGAGGCCGCAGTCCTGCCCCGACCTACCCGAGAGGGCGTTCGTGAACATGAGGCGCGATTGCAGGCGGCGACAGAGGCCGCGCAGCGTGGTGAGCTGCCTGCGATCCCGGATCGACCCATCGCAGCAAACCGGGAAACGATACTGACACCCGAGCGCTTGTCGGAACAATTCAACGGGATCATGGATCGTGTGGTCCGGGATATCGAGACGCGGGCCGACATAGATGCGCCAACCGTGCAAAGGCTGGACCCAGAAACCGCCGGCCCTATGCGCGCGCAGGTGGCCGAGGTTCGCCGCCAGTTCGATGAGTTCATCCGGACGCAAGCGGACGAGCTGGTCCCTCCCCCAGAGCGCGCCCGGATAGTCGATGCTGCAGTCCGAAATATGCGTCAGGACCCTGCGATCCGCGCAGCGGTTGAGGCGCGCGTGACGCAGGACAATCCCAGCTCCGCGCCAGCAAGTCGCGCTTTACGTGAGCGGGTGGACAGCATCGTGGAGCAAGTTGCAGCGGCTGCGCAGCGGGAGGGTCCCGTCTTGGACGCAGTGATCCGCGCGCAGGAAAACTACCAGCGGAGCGGTCGCCTGAAGGATGCGGCGCGCGGGCTGACTGACGCGATCACCGCGCAAGTAAGGCGGGGCGATTTCGACCAGCCGCCATCCCGTGCCAGTGAGGCTCCGCGACAGGAGGAACCCCGCGCCGATCCCAACGAGGGCTTTGGCGACCCCGTGACCGGCGACGGCGCAAGGGTTCAAATTGAAGCGACGCGCGACGCGCTCAACGACACGCAGCCCTCTCCTGATGGCCTTGACGCTATCCCTGTGGGGTCTCGCCTGAATGATGACGGCGAGGTTGTCCCTGTCACAATGTCTCGCCAAGAGATCAGGGACGAGCTAGACGCGGATGACGAGTTCTTAGAAGCAATCAAAATTTGCGGGGTGGGCTGATGGCTTTCAATGATTGTGTGCGCCGGGGCGTAGAGGGTGGCGAGATCGACCCAGCTAGAGCGGAGGCTCTGATCAAGGAGTATGAGGACGCCATCACCGAGCTGCGCAAGAGCATGGGCGAGACGCAGGCCGATATCACCGCAGCCCGGCAGGTCACCGAGCAAGCGCGCATTGAGGCGGCGGAGCGGCGGCGCGTGATGCAGTTGCAGGCAGCGGCTACAGGCCGTCAAATCGAGAGATTGCGCGCACACACCAATATCCGAGGGGAGCTGGACCCCGGCCAATACCTTAAGGACATGATTGCCAACTCACGGGGCGCAAATGGCAACACGTTGTCCGGCAGGTATGAGGCTGTACGGCGGTCTTTCCGTCGTGAGATGACCGAGGCTATCACGTCATTTAGAGCGAACCTTGCGGGCGTCCGGCGCAATAAGGAAACGCTGGCCAACGTGCGGCGTGAGGTGTTTGGCGAGGATACCGGGGACGCTCTTGCGGCTTCCATAGCCAAGTCTTGGGCGGGCGTTGCGGAGCGGGCGCGTACCCGCTTCAACGCTGCAGGCGGTCACATCGGTAAGCGGTCAGACTGGGGCCTCCCCCAAAGCCACGACGCGGCGAAGTTGCGCCGCGTTAGCTACGAGCAATGGCGGGACGATATCGTCCAGCGCTTGGATGTGGAGGCCATGGCGCGGGACTTTAACGACGGGCGTGCGTATTCCCCCGAGCGCTTAGACAAGATGCTGCGCGATAGCTACGAGGCAATCCGCACGGACGGATATTCCCGTCGCGAACCCTCCGTCAATCATGGCTCCGCTCTGCGCAACCGTCGTGCGGATCACAGGTTCTTCAAGTTTAAATCTGCCGATGACTGGGCGGCATACTCCGCCAAGTATGGTTCGGGGGATGATGAGTTCCGCGTGATGATGGGGCACCTTGACCGTATGGCTATGGATATCGCCATGATGGAAGAACTTGGCCCCAACCCCACCCACGCATTCCGTTACCTCGGCGATGCAGCTCGGCAGCTCGCGGCTAAGTCTGCGGACGAGGGTGCGGTCGCTCGCGTCACGCGTCGCCTGAAAATGGCGGACAACATGATGGACCTATTCACGGGACGGGGTAACGTGCCGGATCATCGCGGGGTTGCTCGGGGCGCATCTGCCCTGCGGAACTTCCTAAGCTCGGCGCACCTCGGCTCTGCCATCCTCTCAAGCGTGACGGATTTCAACACGCAGCGTATTGCCGCAGGGTTTGTGGGTATGAACAAGATGGGCTTTATGCGCCAGCTCTCCAGCCTCACCACTTCCCGAGCTATGCGCAACGAGGCTAACGACGCCGGGTTGATCTTTGAAAACGCGGTCGATGTAGGAAACGCGGTCGGTCGGTTTGAGATTGAGGAAATGCACGTCGAAGCCGCTGCACGGCTGGCCGATGGTGTGATCCGGTCCTCCGGTCTCGGATGGCTGACCGAGGTTCAACGTCAATCGTTTGGGTTGGAGTTCATGAGCCAAGCCGCAAAGGTGTGGCAGCGCGAGGGGTGGGACGCGATGAACCCCAAGACACAACGCATGTTTGAGAGCTACGGCATATCATCTAAGGATTGGCCAGCCATTCAAAAGGCGGAAGTCCACGAGGCGGCAAACGGCATGCGCATCCTGCGCGCACAGGAGATTGAAGCGGTTGCGGGTTCGCGTGTCGCCGATAGCTACATGGAGGCGATCACCAGCTTAACCGAGTTTGCGATCCCCTCAACGAACGTGTTTGGCCGGGCGGCAATCTTGGGTAGCACTAAGGCGGGGTCCGTGTCCGGTGAAATGGTTCGGTTTGGATTGCAGTTTAAATCCTTTCCGGTGACCGTGATGGTGACCCAGTTCGGGAGAATTATGTCCGAGGTGATGGAAGGCAGGCCAAAGAACGCATTGTCCTACGCGTCGGGGCTGTTCATCGGAGCAACGATCCTCGGGGGTCTGGCCATACAGCTCAAAGAAATAAGCAAGGGCAAGGACCCGCGCGATATGTCTAGCCCCAAGTTTTGGGCGGCGGCTATGTCGCAAGGCGGTGGCCTTGGTTTGTTCGGGGACTTCCTGTTCTCCGACCAGAACCGATTTGGCGGAGGTGTCGGCCAAACCATTGCGGGACCCGGCGTGGGCTTCATTGAAGACATGGTCCGTTTTACCGTGGGTAATGCGCAACAAGCGGTTGCCGGTGATGATACGCAGATGGGCAAGGAGTTCGTGAACTTGATGCGGCGCTATACGCCGGGCGGTTCGCTTTGGTATTTGCGCCTAGCCTATGAGCGCGAGGTGCTGGACCAAATGCAGCGCCTCGTTGATCCCAACGCCTCGGCGAGCTTCCGCACGAGGGACCGCCGCGCCGCCGATTACGACACGGACTATTTTATGGAGCCGGGGGCGTCTATACTGCAGAACAGAGGGAACCCGCGCGCGCCTGACTTTGGCAACGCTTTAGGAGAGTAACATGGCCGTAACTGAAAGCACTTTGATTGTCGGGCCTCTGGTCCCTGCCGAGGGCGTCACCACAATTTCGCTTGATTATTTCTTTGAGCAAGAGGAATGGCTGGACGTTTACCAAGGCGACGCGTCCGATCCACTGGTCCTAAATACAGACTACACCGTCACGGGCGAGGGGACCACTACCGGGGTTGTTACGCTAACCACGCCAGCGGATGGCGTGGACGCCTACTCGGTGGTGTTGACCGTTCCCATGCAGCGCTCAAGCGACCTGTCTTTCCGGGGCGGTTTCAGCAGCGAGCCGTTCAATCTTGAGCTGGACCGTGTGTGGCAGGCCATGCAGGGGCTGCGGACGCGTGTTGATCGGTCTCTCTCCGTCGGCCAGACGGAGGATGCCTTACCGCTATTCCTCCGCGACGAGAGTGCCACGGACAGCCGGGTCCTGCAGTTCAACGAGGATAGCACTGCTGTCATTCCGGGCGTTAGCGTATCCGACATTGAAAGCGCCGCAGACAATGCGGCGCTAGCACAGGCGGCGGCGGACAGTGCGGCGGCGCAAGCTGCCCTGACTGCCGTGGCTCTGGGGGCCGTGGGTGACGGCGTGACAAATGACACGCAGGCATTTACCGACATTGAGGCGGTGACTACTGGTCGGGTGGTTGATCTGAGTGGTCGCACCTACTTGGTCGACAGTGAGCCAAAGGGTAACTTCTACGTTAACGGCAAGTGGATCATTTCCTCCGTGACCTACCCGTCTCTGGACAGTGCGACCACAATATCAGCGGACTATCCCCAGTACACCACGGGCGATCTTGACGACCCTAGCACAGCGGGCACGCTGGTCAATCCTAGCAGCGGCGGACGCACCACGGATCACCAGATCGTCCTCATGGGATCGCGCAAGTCCAAGGCTAGCTTTGTGCGCGCGGGTGTTTTTGTGTCCAACGAAAGCGAGGCGCGCGGCAATGGTTCCATGGTCGGCGCGTCCCGGCTGACTATCGTGGAGGGCAACTCCGCCGCCGCGTTTGCGTGTGAGGAAGTCATCGCCGCAGGTCGCAAGTCGTTCGGGGCTGGCTCCATTCGGGCATTCATGCCGGGGGAGTTCTCCGCCGCTATCGTTTCCAAGGATATCGAGATCACCACGTCCGGAACGCAGGTTGGGTACAATGCTGTTATTGGCGGTACAAATGTTTACATCGGCGAGGGCTACGGCTTTGATTTTGATTATGAAATCAACGCATCGGGCACAATTGAAAACATGGTCTTGTTGTCTGGCGGTGTCGGTTATGCCAGCGATACAACTCTGGTGATTGAGACCCTTGGCGGCTTGGGGTCTGGCGCTGCCGGGACGGTGACCGTTGATGGGTCCGGGACCATCACCGCCTTGACGCTAACCAGCGGCGGTTCCGGGTATGTTCCGGGAGATACTCGGATATATTTGGAAAGTGGGGATGCGTCTTACAATGTGGCCATTGGTGTCACTGGTGTTTCGACAATGTCGGGCAGTGTCGCTGCGATCGCTGGCACTCGCCAAGGCCGCGTTTCTGGAACCCGGAATTTCCTCGGTGGCTGCGATGACTTCGACGTAACAAGCGACAGCGCCGGGGCGCTATTCGCAACGCTCGGCACGGTCTCGGGTGAACAGTCTGCAGCCATGACTGGCTCACAGATTGAAGTGACCGGCGCGCAAAGCATGGGTGTCTGCAGTCGCCGCATTGTCGTTGCGGGAAACCGCGTCTTGGCAATGGGCAACGCCTCGTCCGGCAGCGCGTCGAGCGCCAACCGGAAAATTCAACTTGATGCGGACACGGGCAATATATCTGCGGCGGGCACGATCACCGGCAGCACCGTGTTTGCGGACTATGCTTACATGCTCAAGAACGAGAGCGTTGGGGCAATCCCTCTCGGCACGCTGGTCACTATGGACGGCGAGGAGGTCCGGCCCTCCGTCGCTGGCGATGAGATCGCGGGCGCAATTACAGCCCACGCCCTGATCGTGGCAGGGGATAGCCCATTCGAGTGGGGCGGACGCTTCTTGACTGGCGAGTTTGATGAGCAACTGCTAGAGGAAATCCCCGATCCTGACTGGCCCCCTTTCATTGAGGACCCAGAGTGGGAGGCCACCATCCCGAACCCGCTACACCCCGAGTACGAGGAGACGCGGGTGACCAATTCGGAAGGCGTGGTGGAAGTGCACGAGGCCCTCTTGTCAGAGGCCCGCATCCCGAACCCAACACCAGCCGACATGATACCGAACCCCGCGCCGCAGGGAACTATCATGGCCCCCATTGAAAACCCCGAGTATGACCCCGATCAACCCAACGTCCCGCGCAGCTCTCGCCCGGACGACTGGTCCAAGGTGGGCATCATGGGCAAGCTGCACATTCGCTGCGATCAGAGCGTGGAGAAAAACTCATACATCGCAAGCGACGACCTCGCGCGGGCAACGGCATCGGACACCAAGACGCGTATTCGTTGCATGAAGATCACAACGCCATATGATGAAACCAAGGGGTACGGTGTCGCGCTGTGCTTTAGATCGTAACGGAGCAAGCACTTGACCGACGTAATTCTAAGGAAACTTGACGAGCACGCCCAACGGCTAACCGCGCTCGAAACACGTAACGCGGTGGATGAGGTGCACCACGCCAACGTAATGAGCCGACTGGGCAGCATTGAGGACACCCTGAAATGGTTGGTGCGCCTGATCATAGGCGGGCTGCTCATGGCGGCGGTCACGTATGTTGTGCAAGGGGGTCTCCTCTAATGTTGCGCGTTGTTCAGATTGCGAGTGTTGCTGTCCTTGCGCTGGGGTTGGGCGCGAACCTCGGGCGCATAGAGGGCACGGTGTGGCCAGTCACAGACGAGACGGCGATCACCAAGGTTGAGGTTTTGGAATATGGGCAGTCCCGCATCTGGGGCGAGTTTCGGAAATTGAGGGACTGCCGGTTCGAGGGGCTGACCTTTTACCTGACCTCGGCTGGCGGTGGCTCCGCTGCCGATCTTGTGTTCGAGGGCGGCACAAAAGTACGGGACAGCGGGTTCGAAACCTTCGGTCCGTGGCGCGTGCAGTTGACGGCGGAACAACTGCGCGAGCGGTCACGGGCCGAGGTTCGTCATGTGTGCCCGATGTTTGCAATCGGAGGACGATCTGTGTATAGACCTTGGCAGACGGTGACGCAGTTTTACCCGTGACGCCGCGCCAATATTGCGGGGGTCCAAGTGTTTGAATTTAAGTTTTTAGCGGGCTTGCTGGTGGGTGTTTCACTAACTTTTGTATATGCTGCTTGGATCGCCATTAGGTGGTATCACCCGATTATCAGATCACAGCAGCGGCAGTTAGAGAAAGCAGCAAGGCTATCCGATGAGCAAGATACTTGAGCCGGACGCGTTCCGTGGGCAACCCCTAGCTTGGGCCGGAAATCAATGCGGGCATTTTGTGTTAGGGATGTTCTCGGCGTTCTTCATATGCGTGACATTCTTCTACGTCATCGGCGAGCTACCTTACCGCGCGCATGTGTTTTGGATTATCGCCCTCGCCTATGTTTCATTTGAGGTCTACGGGCAGGGCTGGCGGGGTTGGGATACGGTGGATGATACCGTTTTCGTTGTGGCGTATGGCACCGGCGGGACGCTGGCGGGCTTCACGGAGCACCAAGTCGGATCACTGCAGCCGGTGCCTGACATGCAAATCCTCACCACCTTTGCGGTAGTCATGACCGCCCATCTGATCATGGGAATGGTATTTCGGCTGGAATAGCCGTATGATTGCGCCAGTTCATTCCGGCGGGGTCTCGATATGACAACACCTTCTAAAACGTACAAGCGAGAGGTTGCGGTGTCTGCAATAGGATTGTGGGCCGCGCTTGTCGCTTGGTGCGTTTATGACTTCTGGGTCCATAGAGACGTCACTGCCTTTGAGGTGCTCAAAATCACCAGCGCCCCCGTGTGGCTGTTCTGCGGAGCAGCCTTTGGGATGGACAGTGCATCTAAACAGTTTGGGGAAAGAAAATGACATATAGCTTAGGGCGTCGGTCGCGCCAAGAATTAGAAGGTGTTCACCCGGATATCGTCCGGGTTGTTGAGCGCGCTATCGAGATCACTGACCAAGACTTCACCGTGTTTGACGGCATCCGAACAGCAGCCGACCAGCGGAAACTCTACAACCGCCGCGCGTCGCAGCGGGACGGGTATAACCGCAAGAGCCAGCACCAGAAACAGGCGAGCGGATTTGGCGAGGCTGTGGACTTGGTGCCTTGGATCAACGGCAAGCCCGTCTGGGATTGGGATGCGATCTACAAAATCGCGGAGGCCGTTGTGCAGGCCGCTGTAGAGCTGGGCGTGCCGTTACGCTGGGGCGGTTGCTGGGGGGACGTCCCCGTCAATGAGCTGTCCGGATCGCCAGAGAACTGGGTCGCCGCCTACGTGAAGCGCAAGCGGTCGCAGGGCAAGCGCGCCTTTAATGATGGGCCGCACTGGGAGCTTATGCACCCATGATCCGCCTTGCCGTACTCGGAGCAATCATAGCCGCCTCATTCGGGGGCGGCTTTCTGTCCGGCAAGGGGTGGTGCGAGGGTGTCCATGCGAAGCAGGATCGGGCCATCCTCATCGAACAGAACCGGCGGGAGGCCGCGCGGCAAATCAGGGAAGCGGAGCGGGACGCAGCCGCTCGGGAATTAGAGGATCAAGCATTTGCGCAACCCATCACTAATGATTGTGGCCTGCCTGCTGACCGGGTGCGGCGACTTAATCTCCGATAATACATCACCGGCGGCGCTTTGTGCACCGCCGGTTGAGCTGCCCGATAGCGGACTTAATGATCAGCAGATAGAAGTTCTTTGGGGGCGCGACCGTGCCGAGCTGCGTAGCTGCGGCGACAAGTTTGCCACGGCTACCGGGCGGTAGCACAGGGAAACCAACAAGCACCCAATAATCACAATATCAATTCCCATCTTTCATCACTCCTTTTCTGTGGTTGTTTGGGCCTTCCGGTCCCGATCTTCGCCGAGCATTGCATCCACGCGGGACGCAACCTCGCCTATCATGCCCTCGCCGGGCGTACCCTTGCGGCCCCGGTGGAGCCTCCAGTGTTTAAGCATCTGCATCACGGCCTTGCCTTGCTTGGCTAGCAGGTTGTTATAGTTCTGGTAGCACTTGCGGTCACAGTATGACCGGCCCTTTGGGACCTTTGCGCCGCACCAGTCACACGCGCCCCGGTGAAGGGGCTGGGGCGGTCTTGCTTCTCGTCTATCGGTAGTCATGAGTTGCTCCTCTAGCCCCCGTCACAGCGGGAGTAAGTAACTTACGCCCGCTGTGCTCTTGCCTTAATCCCCGAAATCGAAACCGATCTCTTGCGGAGGCTGTGGCTTTGGTGGCTCAAACGCGTTGAACTGTGGCCCTAGAACGGCGATCACCGTGCCGAGCCGTTCACAGGCGGCCTTTGCCTCCGCCTCCACCTTGGCTCGCCCGAGGTCCTTCGCCTTGGGGTCACCCTTCACCACCTCAATCACGTTGCGTGTTTCGGTCTGGCGAATAGTCATGAATACCGGCGTTTTTTTAAAGTCGATTTTCTCAACTGGCTTGCGTGCGGCTTCTGTTTCTGTCTGGTCTGTCATAGTCTCGTTTCCTTCGGTTGGTTTTTTGGATTGGTTCCCGCAAGGCGGGGGTGGTGGTTAGAAGTTAATGCCGATCCGGACGGCAGCGCCGTCACGCCCGTCACCGTCAGTGTAGCCCTTTAAGCCCACGAACAGCCCGGATGAACCGACGCTCAGGTCACCGCCTACGGCAGCGATTGGGTCCTCGCCGTCATGGCCTACACCGACATACAGCAGCGCAGGGCCTGCGTTGAAGCCTGCGTGCAGCTCGCCATAGGTGACACCGTTGCTGATCTCGATTTCAGCCCCGAGGACAAGGTCATCAATAGCCGTTCGGACCCCCACGAATATGGCACCCTCTTGCGTTGTGTCGGTTCCGGTGGTCGTCACGTCCTCAAAGGAGAGCTTGCACCGCTTGTGGCGGGTGTCTGACTGGCATGGGACCACCACGCCCTCCGTCTTGGACCAGTCCGTCCGTGTCTCGATGGCGGAAATACCTGCGTAGAAGTCAAGGCCCGGATCGTCCACGGTGTAAGTTGGCGGCTCCGCTGGGATGACGGGGTCCGAGAGGCCCCCGGCCTCTGCGGAAAGGGCGGATGCGATAAACGCAGCGGCGTAGTAAAGTGCTTTCATTGGTCGTTCTCCTTGGTTTCAATGGCCCGGATTTTACGGCGGACCGTCCGTATCTGGCGGCGGGTTCTGGAAATAAACCGGCGCGGCATTTCGGGATAGTTTTTGATGGCGGCTTCGAGCCACTCCTCGGGGTCGTCAGCGCCTTTGCGTTCGTTACAGTCGAGGCACATAACCACGATATTCATATGGTGATGTGGTCCACCTTTCGATAGTGGGACAACGTGATCTAATGTCGCCACGTTCTTCTTGACGGGGCGGTCCAGTACCTCCGGGACCATCCGGGACTTGTACTCGGGGATGGTTTCAAAGTCCGTGAACCACATTGTGCGACCGCAGCAAGGGCACCGCGTGCGGTCAAGCTCCCACTTTGCGCCTAGGCGGTCAGCCCGCATTTGCTTCTGTCTCACGTCGAAGGTCAACCTATCTCCCCCCGATTACTGTCAGCGCGCTTCGCTGTTGCGTTCAGCTCCGCGCCAATGGGTTTCAGCTTCGCGCGCTGGGTGTCGTCAAGCACCTTTTCGTAATACTGTTTTAGGTGCGTCATACCCTCTTGAGCGACGCGCCGGGCGGCATCCCACAATTCCTTATCAGGGCTTTCGGTTTTCTCACCGCGCGCCCATGCTGCCAGCATCTTTCCTGCGTCCGCAGTGACATGCTCACCGGGGTTGAAGCTCATGCGGTGCTGATCTTGTATTTTGTGTGGCAGGCGCAAGTTCACGATGCCCGGCTCCTCGGGGGTCATGGTGAGGCTTAACGTCATCTCATACATGAAGCGCTTTTCCTGAATTGGTATCCAGCCTTGTGACTGCACCATGACTTTCCCCCGGTCATCCTTCTGGGAGAGGTCCAGCTTTTCATCAGCGCGCAAGCAGAAAATCAAATCCATGCGCGTCTGCAAAAATCCGTTCATCATTTTTTTGTGGCGCTGCTTAGCGTTCTTCCATTTTCCGGGTCCAGTCCCGTTGCTGGCGTCGTGGATATCAAAGAGACCGCCCTCGCCATCGTATTCGTGGGACATGCTGTCGATAATCGCAGCCTTGAAGCCCTGATCCTCGGCGGCTTTCACGGCCTGCATGTATCGCTCCGGCGTGAACGGCGGGCCGAGGTCCAAGTGTTTGAAGTTGAAGCGGTCGCGGTAGTGTTTGGCGCGACCTGCCTCGGTGTCGATGACGGCAAACGGCTCGTCTCCGCATATGCCGGTGGCCAGTTCCATGGCGGACCACGTCTTGCCGCCGCCTGATGCGCTGGCAATTGATATCAAGAGGTGGTTGTCGCCCTCGTCCGGGTCTTTAAATTGAAAGCTCATTCGATCACGCGCTCCATTGTCACATTCCCGAAGTCGCCCTCCAAACGCACGTCGTTGATATCTCCGCCGTTGGCAAGAAAGCATGCTTTAGCTGCTTCGTATGAATGGAAATACATATTAAAAACCAGCGTCTCGCCGCAAGTTGTCACGCTCGACAGCTCCACCATGTTTCCGTTATTCGGCATAAACCTTGTTGCCCTTATTTCGCTCACGCTGTGTATAGATAATCTAACGCTCATTGTATCACGTCCCTTTCATCGCGTTTATCACCCTGCACGGCAGGCGCATTCCAGCCCTCGGGGGCTTGCCAGCGGCGCATCATATCAAGTAGGTCATTGCCGCCCTGTGCAGCGTCGTTCTCGGCGTCCTTGTCGGCCACCATGTTGCGCTCGTGCCATTCGGGGCACTCAACCTTGACTGTCTTTGTAGGTAGCCCCGGCCAGACGTTCTCCCGCAGGCAGCGCGCCCATATCAGGATCGCCCGCTCGCGGCGCATCTTGGCGACCTCAAGGAATGTGTTGTCAAGCTCCACGGTCATACCGAGGTAAGGCTCAACGGTTTCCTGCACAAAGAACAACTGCCGGGGCCACGATCCCCTCCAGGCATTCCCGCCCGCGCCGTAATGCGCGGCGATCATATCCCAGCCCTGCTTTGCGGCAAACATGGCGGTAGTATTGGGCGCAATGTCCGTCGCGGTCGTCTTGTAGTGGATCATGACGTTTTCGCGCTCGTTGTAGAAATCAGGGCGGCAGCGGTGACCGACGCCACCCTCACGCCAAAGGATCGTAGCCTCGCGCAGCATTTCTGCCATCATTTCGGGCCGGAACAGGTGGCCTATGTCATCGCTGTCTCGTATCTGGTCCAGCGCTGCCTTAGCCATGGCCTGCACGCGCGGCATATCCCCGCGCAGAATGGGCGTCTTGCCGTCATTGTAGGCCGCATCCCGCTCCGACTTGGCGCGGGCGCTCTGGAATGAGGGCGCGTCAATCACCACTATGGGCGACCCGGTGCCGGTGAACAGCCGGTGGGCGGCTGACCCCAGATCGAACGCGGTTTTGGTCTCCTCGGTCGCGTCGCGGTTCAGGCGGCTGGTTTCCTGCCAGACCTTGCGCGGCGTCTTACTCAACAGTGCTTTGACAAGCGAGCTGTTGAGCGACGGTTCGTCCATGGGGTCGCGCAGGTAGGTGTCGAAATCCATATCGACGTCAAGGGCGGGGAGGCTATGCATTCCAGTCGTCCATAGGCTCACCTTCCATGCGCATGACGCGGTCACGGCCAAACGCGATGAGGGATTGGTCAAGGTCAAAGAACACGTAGCCAGTCCGGGACAGGATGCCGGGATCGGCCTTGACCTTTACGCCAAGCAGGCGGCGTTGGTAGAGTGTGCAATCCTCCATATTGCTATCGGTCGCGGCCACCTCATCAATTGCAAAGTATCCAACGGCAGTTGCGCCAACGTCGTCCCGTTCCTCCACGGTCTCCATGTAAATGTCTGTTACATCCGCATGCAGGTCGGCGGTTGGCAGGGGTGGCGTGATCTTTTCGCGCTCGTGGGTGTCGGCTGCTGCGGCCATTCTCAGCAGCTCAAAGTTGGCCTGATTTTTAACCTCGGGGACGGCGTCTCTTGCGAGCACCAAGAGCGTTGGTAGGGCGCTGCACCATGAGATATTCAGTTTGATTGTGTTGGTCATTGTTTGTGATCCCAGATCAAGAGCGTGTGCCCAACGGTGGCAAATTTGCTATCGTTGTGCTTTTCGCTGGTTAGGTTTTCGATGATGAAACTTTCCATAGCGTCGAGGGAAAAGAACCGTACGCGCAGGATGGTCTGCCCCTTGCTGTTCCGGATCGTCTCGGCCCGGTGGTTCATGCCGTCAACGATCTGCGCAGCGTCGATTTCCGAGCGCAGATCGGCGATTTCCGCATAGGCGGGGCTATTTACTTTGCGGACAATCACGCTTCCGCTTCCGCCTGATTGCTCCACACTTCCACGCAGTCAGTAACGCAGCTCATTCCAATGACCGTATCGAAAAACGGGTATAGTTTAAGCTCGGCGCGCTTGGCAAAAATGTGTGTAATGTCCCAGCCGTCCAGCTCTCCGGCTGAGTGGGATGTGCCTAGGTAATAAACCGGCTCGGAGTTCTTGGTGTAGATCTCCCAAGGGCGGTAGCCCTGCTCCCAAAGGCGGTCGATTTCGTTTCTTGATATGTTTAGCACTGTGTGTGCCTCCTATAAATACGCCAGCCCAACGTGGCCGGTAAGGGTTTTCTAGCGAGGGGGGTTGCCATAGTCAACATATTTATTTAGGGAGGTGTCACAATATTTATTTAGGGACCCCCACATGACTGACACAACAGACGATCAAATCCTTGAACTTGCACAGGAAATCAAGTCCAAGGAAGGCGGCTCGCTCACTGACGCGATGCTCAAAGCCGAGGAGCGCCTCGCTCCAAAACCCTCCATTCCGGAGGACTTCACCGTCACAATTCCGGTCAAGCCGCGCGTTGCTCGCTGGATCGTTGAGGAGTTTGGCGGGCACGCTCACCATTCCTTGGAGACCCGGCTCGGCGCGTACCTAACAACGGTATTAAACCGGGCGCGGATCGACACAATCCGGATCGCCGAGGAGGCCCCCGACATTCAAGAGGGGCAGGCCGTCACCATGACCCGCGCAAAATTCGTTGAGAAAGCGCCAGCATCATGAGCGCCGCGAGCTTCGAGCCAACGCCCCTTGAGGAGCGCATGAGAAAGCACACGCCCGGCCAACTCACATGGCCGGAGCCTAAGCTCGGCAAGTGGTGCAGCCAGTGCAGGCACTACCTCACCTACGGCGTGAGCCACGTGGAAAAGGGCCGCTGCGATCTGGTCAAGGCTCACCAGCGGGTTGCAGGCGCGCAATTCAAAGGGGCCGAGGCAATGGCCTGCAGTAAATTCGAGGAGGGTGTCCACCCTCGCAACCGGGAGAAATCAAATTGAAACTACTGGATATTTCAGCCATCGCGACCGACGTTGCGTTGCTCAAGCCAACGATTGTTGGGGCAGCGTTCCGGATTTATGCGCTGGGTGGATCGTCACTCAGCGAGGCACAACGCAAGCAAGCCACGGGCGGTCCAACGCTCTACAACACGCACCTTGAGGACATCATGGCGCTTGTTGAGAAAATGGAAGCTAGCACCTCCGAGCAGGTGGCGTAATGACGAGGCGTTACGGTCCAATCGGAACCGGCGTCTGGGAAAGTCAGAAATTCCTAGCGCTGGAGAACGACACGCACCGGCTTGGCTACCTGTATTTGATAGCCTGCCCTCACGGGAACAGCCTTGGGGTGTTTAGACTTCCCCTCATGTACTTCGCAGCGGATCGCCGGATCGGTCCTGACGTCGCCAAGGCGTTGCTGGACGATCTCGCCAACGTCGGCTTGATCGAAGTGGGGGACGAGGATTTCATCCGGGTTAATCGGTGGTTCTTCAACGACACTGGGGCAAACTCCCCGTCCACGGCCTCCTCGTTCTGCAAGGTGTTCAAGGATCGCAAACTTGTACGCCCCGGCCCGCTCCGCACACGAGCGCTCGTGGAGATGGTTGTGGCTACGTTATTACGGGCGGAAAACTGGAACCCGGACAGCAAGCCATTTAGCCAGATGCTGCGCGATGTGCAGAGCTTTGTCATTGCCGAGTACAAGGCCGATCCGGAGGGCGTAAAGGAAGCCTTTCACGAGTACGATAGACCCGGTCGCGACACGGTGCTCCACACCATGTTAGACACGGTGTCCCACATGGTGTCCGACACGGTGTTAACATGGGGGGGTACATACGAACACGAACACGGACAACGTGAAACGGATACTGAAACGGACAACGGACAACGGACAACGGGCAACGGACAACGGACAACGGGGGGCAGCTCGGAAATGGCGGGCGTTCCGCCCAGCGACCCTCCCTCCACGCCTGCCGGGGGCAGTCGCTCGGGTCGCGGCAAGGTTTCGGAGGAGACGCAGCGCGCAATCGACAGCATAGGCAAATGCGATGCGTGCGGGACAAAGTTGGGCTACGGTGATTGCCCTCAATGCAAGGAGATCAAACGATGAGTAAGCAAATGAATGGTGATTACATCGCATCAGGGCGGCAGGTGCGACGTTCACCAAAAAAAACAGAAACCGGTATCACTATGGGGTTTATCGTTTGCACGCTCCACGCGGGAATGCCTGACGAGGTAGCGCTTGAGATTGCCGAGGCGCTGAACCTTCACAAGCAAGAAAATCCCGAGGCTCACTGATGGCAATGCGAGGCGTTAGAGTTTGGACCGACCCGGCAGAGCTGGAAAAGCTGATCGAGGATTATTTCGACAGCCTTGTCAAAGTCCGTAAGTTTCGGGGCAAAGGCGAGGACGGCAAGCCAATCGAATGGGAGGAGGAATACACAAAGCCACCCACAATGGCAGGACTTGCGCACCATCTGGGGGTCATTCGACAGACATTGATTAACTATCAGGGGCGTGAGGAGTTTATACCCGTCCTTGCGCGGGCAAAGAACCGGGTGGCGATGTTTGCCGAGGAAGCCCTGTATCACCGGGAAAGCTCGACTGGTGCGCAGTTTGCCCTGCGAGTGAACCACAAGTATGGCGAGGAGAATGCAGGCGGGACAGGCGAGGCGTTTGTTCAGCAGGTCATCCCTCCAGCTCAGAGCGATTTAATCGAAGCAATCCCAGTTTGGGACGAGGGAGACGATGATGCTTAAACCCAGTCAAAAAGCCAAGTGGCTGGATAACTATTCCGAGGAGCTGTGCAAGAGTTTGGACGATGAGAAACTGGTCCTCCTTGCTGGAGCTTGCATTCACGAGATTGAACGGCGCGGCTTGCGCAATAACCCCAAAGGAGACGAAAATGACTAACGAGAACCCCAAGAGAGCCAAGGCCGTGAGCGCCTTCGCCAACGACCCCAAGCCGGAATTAAAGGCGGGCGGGCCTGCATTTCCACCAACACACGACCCAGCGAGCCACCCATCCGGCATGACGCTGCGCGATTACTTCGCGGCGCAAGCGTTGACGGCTTTTGATCTTCACGAGGTGGTCGTTAAATTCGGGAGGGACCCCGAGAAACTCCAGACGGCAGCGCTCGGAGCTGCTAGTCTTGCCTATGATTTCGCTGACGCAATGCTCGAAGTGAGGGGCCGATCATGACACAACGGCACCCCAACTGCACCGGCACCGGCATCCTGCCCGCCTGCTATTGCCCTGCGTGCTCAAACATGCGTCACGCTAAACGTCAGGACGAGCTGGACCGCATTCAGCAGATTTCCGAGGGTAGGGTAGTTAAACTACAACCTCGGCCTGTAGACCCCCTCCCAGCGTCTTTAAGTGACTTACTGCTTAACGACGTGCAGCTTGGCCAGCGGCGACAACGCCGGGGCCATGTGATTTCCACACTGCTGACGATCCTACTCGCGACGCTCGTGGTTTTCCTGATCGGCCACGCCGCTTGGTCGATGGTCGTTGATTTAATCCGCAACATGGGGACAGTGCTATGAGTGCATCCAAACTGATCGAAGATATCACCAACACGCAGATTGCCTTCGCGGTGAAGGTTGACGGCAAGGTGGACATAAACCAAGGGCTTGGCCGCACCAAGATAGCCCTGCAGAACTTCACCCTGTTTCGTCACGGCTACATGAGCTGCGACCGCCCGGAGTGCAGTTGCCGCGACAAGGCGCTGGCAAAACACATGCCAAACGTGCAAATTGTGCCGGTGAAGGTGATAGAGCTGGAGGGCTAGATGCAAACGTGGACCTATGAGACCAGCCCGGTGGCGTGGAAGTACAAGACGGACCGCTCTTTCGCTTCATTCATCATCGGGCCGGTTGGGTCCGGCAAGTCTGTTCCAAGCCTCCAGCGCATCTACGATCAGGGACAGGAGCAAGAGCCAAGCTCGGACGGCATCCGCCGGTCACGGTTCGCTGTGATCCGCAACACGCTGCCCGAGCTGCGATCCACAACGTCCGTCACCTACGGCCAGATATACCCATCCGATGCGTTCGGGGAGATCGTCTGGAGATCGCCAGCAACCCACATCATTGCACCGCGCGGCAGCGGCGTGGAGATCGAAGTCAACTTGCTGGCGCTGGATAAGCCAAAGGACGTCAAGAAGCTGCTATCCCTGGAGCTGACCGGGGCATTCATCAACGAAATGCGAGAGGTGCCCCGATCCATCATCACCCGCCTGACAGAGCGTGTGGGGCGCTATGGATTGAACGAGCGCCCGACAACGTGGTCCGGCATCTGGGGTGACACCAACCCACCTGACGCGGATCATTGGATTTACGATTGGCACCACAAGAACACGCCCGCCGGGTACAGTTTTCACACCCAGCCGCCCGGCGTGCTTGAGGTGCAACCCCGTGGAGCCGGGGCCGAGATCATAGACGAGAACTTCCCCCAATATCAGGGCATCAAGCTCACCTCGGCGGAGTGCCTGATCACATACAAGGGCCGGGTGCGCCGGGTGCGCTGCCCTATCGAGATCATCCAAGCGGCGGATCGTCACTGGATTGTGAACCCGTGGCAGGAAAACCTTGTCGCGCTGTCAAAGGTGAACACTGCCGCGAACCCGCTCGGGTCTGGCAGCTACTACGGTCGCGCGCTTGGGGGCAAGACTGTGGAGGAAATCCAGAGCTACCTGCAGGGCGTTTATACTTTCGTGCAGGATGGACGCCGGGTCGTGCCCCAGTACAACGCGCAAGTGCATGGCGTTTCTCACCTTCCTGTCCTGCCTGACGAGCCTATCTACATCGGGGCGGATATCGGGGGCGGTACGCTGCAACCCTCGGCCTTGCTGTTCCAAAAGCACCCGCGCGGCATGTATCTCTGTCATCGGGAGGTCGTTTGCTTTGATCTCGGCGTCAAGCGATTTGGTGAGCTGGTAAAGGAGGCGTTGGCTAAGCACTTCCCGGCGCATGTGGCCAAGGGCCTGACCGGCAGGGGCTGGGGCGATCCGGCGGGCGGCAAGCGGGATGAGATATTCGAGACGGCGTCGTTTGACTTCCTGCGCGAGCATCACGGCATCAGGCTGGAGCCTGCCCCATCGCAGGACCCCAAGATGCGGATTGCTGCCCTGTCTGGCCCGTGTGAGCGCATGATCGACGGCAAGCCCGGCATTCTGGTCAACAAGGAAGGTTGCCCGATGTTCCACAAGGGCCTCATGGGGGCGTGGTATTACAAGCGCGTGGCCGTGACTGGCGAGGCAGCTTACCGCGACACGCCTGCCAAGACGGACGCCTCCCACATCTGCGACGGTGGCGGCTATGGCTTTCTGGGTTGTGGAGAGTTTGATCACCTCGGCGGACGTCCAGCCGATGGCAGCAGCGGAGCGCCCGCAATGGCGGACGGCTCCTTTGATGTGTTTGGTTAGAGCGGCGCGTAGAAAATACCGCGCTTAGCAATGCGCGGCGTGAACTTGCCGCGATAGTTGCCCTTGCGCAGGTTCTGTACAAAGTCCCGGTACTCACTCCCCGCGCCGTCATGCCACAGCTTGCGCTCTGCGGGTGTGTGGCTCATGGTTGGTTTCTTCTTGCTCATTGGTCGTTCTCCTTCTTGGTGTGATAGCGGAGGATCAGGATTTGATAATCCGCGAGGTTGTTGATTTGAATTGCCATGGTCTTATCGTGTTGCTTGCGGCTACGCTGCAGCTCTCGAATGTGCCGGGCGTAATGACGCGTGGTCATGTGGACTTCCTGTGGGTGCTTGGACTTCAAGATCGCGGCCTTGATCTCATCCACGGTGAAGTCATCACATAGCTTCATTTTTCCTCACAAAACAGGCCGCATTCCGGCATGGACTTGAGCTTATACCCTTTGGCGTCCGCTGGCAGTTCGTCCAGAAATATACGCTTGCCGCGATACCTAACGAGCCTGACATTAAGCGACCTTGATTGCTCCGCCCGCTCTTTGAATTGCTCCGGGTGCGTGCGCCGAACGAGGTTCCAGTAGGTTGGACTTGTGGCCTTAACGCAACCAATGCAGTTGGCATTAGGGTAGCCCATGGCGTATAGATTGGGCAGCACGAGGCCCGCCCGGCGGATCATCATAGCACAATCACTTTTTGTCATGCCCGCATCTATCAGCACCGGCAGTACGTTTTCGCGCTCGCTGCGGATAAACCCCTCATGACGCGACCGTTCATCAACCGTAAATCCCAAAACATGCCAGTCAGGCTTATTCGCTCTCTCCCACTCGTACCGAGCATCCTTCTTTAGGTGTTTGGTGCATGGTGCGCCATGGATGAATGACATAGCCTTGCGGTCATTCCAAACATCAATGCAGGATTGTGTTGGGTATCGACTGGACCGGGCACTCTCAATCTCAATGCCGCACCAATCGGACACGTCGCGCATAAATCGCTTGTTGTCCTTGTCCTCCTCCTCAATCGGATTGTTGACCGCTCGCACTTGGTCAACGCCGTAGCGTTCAATTGTCAACTTTAGGGCCGCTGCGCTAGCTGCTCCGCACGAGAACCAGACTGCAATCATCACCAGTAATGCGCCAAAACAGTATCCCGGCCCTCCCAGCTCTCCTTAAGGTCTGCCTTCATGACGCGGTTGGTGGCCGTGCGCACAAACTCCGGTGTCAGCTCAAAGCGATAGGCAATGTCATAAGACGACATCCCGCCCGCCCGCAGCTCAATGATGTTTAGGATTAGATCGTCCTTTACGCGATCAGCTCTCACCGGCATGCCGCACCCCCGTAACTACCGAGGCTTCGCACAGGTTGAGGGCGCTGCACCATAGCCAAATAGCTCCGGGGTGCCCGTGTTTCACGAGGAGCGGTTGCGATACTGCGACAAGGACGATTGCCGCCAAGGGGTAAATTATTTTCATGATTGGTTATTCCTTTTTAATATCCCATATTGTTCCGACGTATGGCGGCGATCTTATCGCGCTCGGACTGAATAAGCTCTTCAATGAACGCCTCGGACCTCCCCGACCCCACGGATGCAATTGCCATAGCGTGACGCCACTCGCTTGTCATAGTTCGGCTGATGTGCGTAGCAATATACTTGGCCATTCTCTCCTCGGCCTTCATGATTGGCTCTCCAGTTCAAGTTTAAGTTTAGCGTGCACCCTGCGGCGCTGGTTTTCGCTGGCCGTTACGGCCTCTAGGTGGGCGGGATTGCAGCACAGGCGATTGCGGCAAACGTGATCGACGTGCAGTTTGCCGGGGATGTAGCCGTGGTAGTGCGTGTAGGTCACGATATGCACGGCGCACGCCTGCCCTTGCACCCACACACGCCCATAGCCCCCGCCCCGCCCGTTGCCCGATGTTCCGCCCTGCCAAATCCAGCACCCCGTTTCCGGGTCAACCTTCACATTACGCAGCACCTTCGCGATTATCTCGTCGCGCCTGTTCACTTGCTCGCATCCCGTTTTAATTGACGCACGCGGCGCTTTTTGCACCGCTCGGCGATCTGCCTGCGCTCCGCTAGCAGCTCTTCAATGGATGTGGTTTTCCTGCTTATGCGATCTTCAATAACCGCAAGCCTTTGATTTTCCTCATCTTTTGCGTATTCTTGCCAAAGTGGGGGTCCTGCACCCCTGCGGACAACGCCATTGAACATTTTGCTAACCCTTTGTTATTCCATAAACTGCGTACCCTTGACCGTTAGGGACTGTCAATATAAAAGGAGGCACCCGCCACAATGGAAAAGGAGACCACCATGGCAGAAAAGAAATTCGATAAGGGCGTGCCGGACCCGCGTGTGCCCATCACGCTACGCCAGCCAGACTTTGAAATCCCGCCAGCTCAACCCGAGCCGGTCCGGGCTGCAAAGGCTCCCGTCACGGGGGTAGGCGAATGATGCCTGACGTACAAATTGGACCCCGTTCGATTGGCCTGACCTGTCGCGGTTGCCCTGCACTGCATCGGTCTGACTGGTCAGAACCTTCTGGTGATGGTGAAACCATGGATCGAGGTACGTACAATCAGTGCACCGCAGCTGACAGCAGGACCATTGACGGCGCTTACGGTTCGCATTCGCCAACCCCGCCTGAATGGTGCCCTGCCTCTACTAGTGAGGAGCCTAAGGCATGAAGATAACATCGGAACACGCCGACTTAATTGCCAATGAAGTTGCGGCGGTAATACGTGCAGACTTTCACAGACACATTACTGGATTAATTAGGTCGTCAAAATTGCCCGACATGGGTATTCGCAG
>CALKJA010000156.1 GCA_937995865.1 uncultured Paracoccaceae bacterium
TAAGTTTCAAATGAGCTGAATTTTTCTATGTCCGATTTTTTGCGCGCCTGAACCGCCCAATTAAGAGAGATTCGGTAAAAGTTCAAGAGGCAGAGCAGAAATCAAGTTGTTTTCCAAATGCTCCCCGCGCAGCTGCGATCCCCATGATCAGACACTCAAAACGACCCAGGTCAACTAACATCCGTTTCCACTCACGAATTTTGGCCCAGCCCGCAGGGAGAAAACGCACAGCCACTGGCAGGTGCTTCATTTGAAGATTGGCCAACTCAAGGGATTCAAGGCCGTGTCAGTTTCCTGCGCTACAGACAAGAAACATGCTACGCTATAAACTTACGCCGTCTGCCATCCCGATAGAGCGCCCCATAAAGACAAGCCTAGAAACTGAACGCTACGCGTAGGCCGCCGCTGGCCTGCTGCAGGTCTCCGCCAAGCCCGGCCAACTCGACCGAGGTGTCCAGCTCAATCCCGCTTTCAAGTTGGGTTGAAAAGCCAAACCCAAGGCGCCCTGTCCATTCATCATCGCTCAGCAGCTCAGTAACCAGTGTATTGTCAGATGATTTTCCAGCCAATCCGCGTGCAAACCGACAAAGGCCTCACCTAATGCAAAGGACCGGCTCAATTCTGCGCCGATCGAGGCCTTGGTAAAGCTCAACTCTTCGCTCCAGTCCCCTCTAGGGTTCCAGAGACAGCCTCAACTTCCTCCACGCCGCGAACAAAACCGAATGTCGGTGTAACAACCGTTCCGCCATCAAGCGCGATGTCATATCCACCGGTGTAGGAAATAGGCTTCGTCACCGTCTCGCCCGTGCCGTCGCCGTTTACGGATGTTTGATCGAATTCACCCTGACAATAGCTAAGCGTCAACGCACCCGATCACGCGCCCGCGCTGAGAAGATAATTGTGCGGGCCGCAGAATGAGCCTAAAATAGCAAGATGAACAAACCCGACTACAGGCTGTTATTCCCCAAGACCGACGAGACCAGCAAATTGTATTGCAAACGGCTGGAAGACGACGGCCATGACGAAATGTTCATTCGCAAAGCAATGCGCGTTCACTGGGGCATGGAACTCAGCGAATTTGGAGCCTTCTTTGAAGACTATCCAACAGCAAGAATGCGACATGTCGAGCAGCTTCATGAAATGCGCCCTACCCGGACGGACTATTCGTTGGCTCTCAAACTTGGTAAAAATCTTGGAATACCTCAGAGCCAAGCAGCAGTCTGGGTTGAACGTTTTCACAATCACCGCAGAGCCAGCCAGAGCTGCGATAATTGAAGTCTCCGCCCTGTCAGGCTTTGCTCCCGTCGCGCCCTACGGTGACATTCCCGCTTTGCGCAACCAGCGACATTTCTGAATGACGTTTACAAAACTGATTGCCATTCATGAGCGCCCGCGCTTCCACTACGGCGACACCCTCAAGCGCCGAAGCATAAGTAATATCCAGACCATAAATTTCCTCGGCATGCAGCAGATTGCCATCGGCATCATGGTAAGTCAGTTCAACCCCAAAACTAGGCAATCCCGTATTCACCAACAAGGAAATGTCCAAGACCGGAGTGGTAAAATTGAATGCAATGAAGTCTGCCAATACACCATTAGAAACTATATTTGACAGATAATTCCGGCGTGTCGGGATTCCTGACGAAAACGTTGTCACGGCGACCATTTGGCCGTTCCACATGGCCTCAACCTGCAGCCCAATATCAGCATATTCATCCGTAACTGGCTCGCCGCTGCCGAACTCACCACCACCGCTGTAGGTATCGAAATCAACAGTGTGGGTATCCGGCGGATGACATTCCGGTTGATATCCTGAACAATTTGGCCAGAGAACATATAGAGAATTTCTTCCTGCCGGATCGTCGCGTTCGCAAGGCCCCTTTGCATCAGTTGCTGATAGTAGACGCCCGACAGCGAAACAGCCAAAAGCAGACCGGCGCCGCCAATTGCCAGTGCGATGCGAAAAAACAATGATCTAACATCGAAGGCAGAGCGCAATCGTGCGATCAGCCTCGGCTTCTTTACCTCCGCCTGTGGTGCCACCTGTGCCTCCCTCAATCGGGGGATTAGTACAGGATCCGCCTTAAATTCAGGTAAACTAAGAAAACGAGACGGGCCGCACGATAGATGCGACTTGTGTATGAACAAATAGGCTGGACTGGCCTTTTTCAGAAATGACTGCTCGAAGGCAGGCTCACTAGCCTTCTGCTAATTCGCGCCAAGACTAACCTTTCCGAGAACAAAGCGCATAAGCCGTATCAGCGGCATGTGCGTGTCCGGCGCGGTCATAAATCGGCACTTCGATCAAGCGCAACGCGGTAATACAGTCCCGCGCATCCAAGTCCCGGATAACCGGCTCAAATCCGGCTTGTTTAAAAAAGGTCTTGTTGACGCCCAAGACGAACAGCGTGCCCGGTCTTGCAATATCCAACAGGGGCTCAAGCGGGCCCGCCCCAGATGCCCAGACGTGAAAGTCTCCGCCGAAACAACAGCCCCATAGTTGTTTTTGACGGTACTGAAGTCTTCCGTCAGGTTGGCGTGAATTGTCGCGCAGTACAGGTTCTTTTCCTGCGCCTTTCCGAGCATTTCCATCGAGATATCAATACCATCGATATCACTGTCCGCACAGTCCAACGCTTAGGCCACGAGGCCGGTCCCGCATCCAATATCGGCAATCGGTGCATCTTGATCCGTGGCTTGGTCTCGATAGGCCGAAGCAATGGCCTTGGGATAGTGATACCCTAAGGCGTCAGCGAAATCGTCATCGTAAGACGCCGCAAACCTGTCGTAATAGGCTTTTTTGTCATCAGGCGTTGCGAGTTTGTAGGCGTTTTCCGGAAGGGAGTACCCATTGCTTTTATCAGCAAATCCCATTCCCCATTTTTAGGACCACGATCAGTCAGCATGCGCGGGTCCCGTTTATCAACGCTCTTGTTTGCCGCCGTTCACCCGCAATCTTAACCATTCTAGCCGGACGGGCCATTAAGAGAAGCCCGGGAAGCCTCACCTATACATACGCATTCTGTACGTAATATGTACGGGTTGCATATAGCGGGACATACTGAAACCGATAAGTTAATAGGCAATTTCATCTCAAATCAGACTGTGCATGAAATTCCAGCCAGTATCTGGTCGAAAAGGTTAACAAAGGCGATATCACGCGTCATAGTTGCACCAACACCGAACTCTCTTGAGGACAAAATGCGTTCTTTCATTTCAAGCATCCTATTTCTATTCAGCACCACTTTCGCGCAAGCTGCTATCGAACACGACGCCATTCAGGAGCTCGCATACGCGGGTGATTTTGAAAGCGTTGACGTCGCAATCGCCGAAGCGCACCAGCAAAGTCTGACGGGTGAAATCAGCTATGATGCGCTGCGTGATCTGCTGGGCGTTCTGACCCGAACCCATCCGGACATGGATGATTTCCGGGCGCTTTGGCTCGAAAATCTGCCCGAGTCGCCCTACGCGCAAATGGCCACAGCTTGGTCGCTTTACAATGACAGCTTCGCGGTCCGCGGGACGGCTTTTGTCCGCGACACGCCGCCAGCAGCACGAATGGCATTTCAGGAATTACAGCGGGACGCTGTCGCACTGACAGTACGGGCCTACGACACGGCCCCAGATTTTGTCCCGGCATCTGATGGCATTATCGTGATGCAGCAGTCAGCAGGGATCATGATGAATTGGCTTTTTCATTTTGTCGTCAAGGACATCATGGAAGCGACACCAGGTTTTGGAACGCTTGAACGCCTCTCAATGCATGCAAACGTAAATTGGGGTGGTCGCGGTCTGCAAGAAATCGTCGACCTCTGTGAGACATATTCAGATAAAATCCCAGAATACCCTGACATGACATACGAGATATGCCTTGTCGCCCTGCTTGCCCACAATGACATGCTTGAGGGAAGTTGGCCTTTCGTTGCGGGTGTACTTGATCGCGAAGATCATGCTTTGCTCACCCTTGCGCGTGTCAAGCGCGCTTTGGTACGCCGGACTGACGAAGACTACCAGATCGTGATGGACTATCTGGACAATACACGGTTCGACTATCGCTGGATCGAGGAACCCTACCGCATTGCACGCCGTTTCGCTGTCATGCAATGGGATGCTGGAAATCAAGAAATCAAAGACTTCTTAACAGATTTCCAACTCCGCTTGCGGGCGGAACTGATGACCGAATTGGCACGCAATCCGTTCGACTTATCCCTTCTGGAAATGATCATTAGGGATGATCTCCAATTGTATGCACTGATCCGAGCTGACGCGTTAGAAGTGCAAAACTACAAACTGCGGCGTGCCGTTCTGCAGCCATATCACCTACAAAATTGGGCCGATGCGGTTGAGCGTAACGCTGATCTGGGCAATCCGTCATTTCTGAACACGCTTGACATCCCACTCTACAATGCAATCGCGTACTCCGATTATCGTCTTTCTGCGATTACGAACCTGCTGTCTAAGAAACTGGAGCAATATAGACGCTTTCGGGATCCTGATGGAACACACGGGTTCGCCGCTTGGCCCGAACAGCCCGAAGAGGCCCTTATTCGTGAAACTGGTTGCCGGGCGGCAACGCTGATTAGGCTTTTTGAGGATGCGGCAACGCGCGAGCCAGAACGCGTCAACACCATTGAGGGTTTTCGTATCAACCAAAATCTGGACGCAATCGAAGCCGAGCTTCAAACGTTTAGCGCATGTGATTATGTCTGGGACGCTCCGATTGAACAGCTCAAATTTGAGCCCATTGAATTGGACCGTAGAGAGCTTATGGTGATCCCGACAAGCTCTCCTTTTGTGCCGTCCCTGGAAAGTTTCGAAGCGGCACGGCCCAATGCAAAGCCCTAACCAGCCCTGCGGCGTTCTGCGCTTGAACTGAATTGCAATTCGCTGCCTCTCCTTTCGGTCGAATGCGAAACGTGATAGGCAATGACTCAGGTGAAAGATCTAACGCGTTAGGTGCAGTTTGGACATTCTTCCAGTTTTTTGAAAGCTTGCAAAAGCGCATCTTCAGTCGCGACCAAGCTGTACCGTTCAAGGATGAACTGCGATGCGTTCTGCCTCAATATGTCATAGGGTGCAGGGTCGTTTTGATATCCGGTCACGACGTCCATGACCGTTTGATAGAAAGTCACCAGGTCATCATCAGGCACCGGAAAACCAGTCTGGGGTGTGAAGAATTCGGTGCCACCAACGCCGGTGTAC
>CALKJA010000157.1 GCA_937995865.1 uncultured Paracoccaceae bacterium
GGACAAGCGTTTGGTCCCAATCTGAATGTTGAAACAACGGATGAGGCGCATCATCGGAGCTGTGAAAATCACGGTAGGTTTCATCAAGCACCAAGGCGATCCCGTGTGATTTGCACAGTTGATAAAACGCGTCGATGACATTGGGGGGGTATTCAACACCGCCGGGGTTATTTGGTGTGACAAGAACGATGGCGCGTGTCCGTGGGGTGATCAGCTTTGCTGCATCGGCTGCGGAGGGAATAAGATCGTCCCCTGAAGGCAAGCCCGTACACTCAACGCCTGCCATATCAAGCCACATTTTGTGATTGAAATAGTAAGGCGTCGGTACGATGACCGCATCACCTTCATCACAAATGGTGGCTATAGCTGCTGCAAACGCCTGATTGCAGCCCGATGTGATCGCAACCTGTGAGGCGTTAATTTCTCCACCATATGCATCCGTAAACTGATCGGCGATTTCAGCCCGCAAGCCCGGCATTCCAAGCACGGGTCCATATAGATGCGTTTCGGGATCTTCAAGCGCCGCGGCCATCGCGGCCCGTAGCGGTGCAGGCGGAGGGTCGACAGGCGCGGCCTGACTGACATTGATGAGAGGGCGATCTTCCGGGAAATCTACCCCCTCAAGCCAACGGCGCGCTTCCATCACGGGTGGCGCAAAGGTTGAAGTCGTGCGGCTCATCAATCAGAGCCGCGATAGGGCTGCACATATTGGAGTGCCATATCCCAAGGGAAGAAGATCCACGTGTCTTGCGACACAGACGTTATATAGGTGTCGGCCTGCTTTTCGCCTTCGGGCTTTGCATATACACACGCGAAATGCGCATTCGGGTACAGGGACCGAACAAGTTCCAGCGTTTTGCCACTGTCCACCAGATCATCGACAACCAGAATGCCAGTGCCATCGCCCATCATCTCAATGTCGGGGCTCTTTAAGACCTCGGCGCTGCGGCGTTCATCGGCTTTACCGCCGCCAGAATGGTAGCTTTTGACACTGATTGTATCGACCGTGCGGATATCCAATTCTCGCGCCACGATCATTGCGGGCGCCATACCGCCGCGCGTGATTGCGACAACCGCGCGCCATGCACCATCATCGGGCCCACGGCCATCCAACCGCCAAGCAAGCGCCCGGCTGTCACGGTGAATCTGATCCCAGCTGACATGGAAACCTTTTTCGTGGGGGAGACGGTCGGTCATCGCGGTGGTCCTTCTTCTTATTCTTTTTCAATCGGCTTCATACCGACCACATGGAAGCCCGCATCCACATGCAGCACTTCACCGGTTACGGCACTGCCCAAATCGGACAGAAGATACAGCGCAGAATTGCCTACCTCGTCTTGAGAAACCGTGCGGCGCAGCGGTGCGCTTTCTTCATTATACTTCATGATAGCGCGGAAATCGCCGATCCCGGATGCAGCAAGTGTCTTGATCGTACCCGCCGAAATCGCATTCACGCGCACACCTTGTTTGCCCAAATCTGCCGCAAGGTATTGCACTGAACTTTCCAGTGCCGCTTTGGCCACCCCCATGACGTTATAGTTCGGCATCACTTTTTCGGCGCCGTAATAGCTTAGCGTTAGGGCCGACGCCCCGGGGTTAAGAAGCTTTTCTGCGCGCTGAAGCACCGACGTGAATGAATAAACGCTTACATCCATCGTCATGAGGAAATTATCGCGTGACGTATCAACATAGCGTCCACGCAGCTCTGACTTGTCAGAGAAACCGATGGCATGAACCAAAAAATCGATACCGTCCCACATTTCACCGACCTGAGTCAGCGCTGCATCTACGGACGCTGGATTAGAAGCGTCACATTCCAGCACAAGCGGGCTAGACAGTTGCTCCCCTAAAGGGGCTACGCGTTTTTGCATCGGCGCACCATGATAAGTGAGCGCGATTTCTGCGCCTGAACGGTGCAACGCCTGTGCGATCCCCCATGCGATGCTCTTGTCATTGGCCAAACCCATGATAAGGCCGCGTTTGCCGGTCATGAGCCGCGAAGTTTGTGGGCCAGTATTTTCCATTGACACTTTTCCTTTGAGTGGCGTGCACCTACTTTGGGTTTAGGGGAATGGTCCGGCTGCATCAAGCAGAGGGATGGCCCGTTTGTACTGGATGCAGGAGAAGCAGACATGGCCATCACAATACGTGATATGACGGGCGGAGAACGCAGTGCGCCATTTGTTGGCGATGATCCATTTGCGTTGACCCGAACTTGGTTGGCAGAGGCTGCCAAAACGGAGCCGAACGACCCCAACGCAATGCAAATTGCAACGGTGGATGCAGATGGTCTTCCCAATGTACGCACAGTTTTATTGAAAGAAATCGAGACAGATGGTTTCGTCTTTTATACAAATTACCAAAGCGCCAAGGGGCAGGAAATTGAGGCGACAGGGCAGGGGGCCTTTGTGATCCATTGGAAATCCTTGCGGCGTCAAGTTCGGGCGCGCGGATTGATCGAACGGGTGTCGGCAGAGCAATCTGACGCATATTTTCAATCCCGCGACATTGGATCACGGATTGGCGCACACGCGTCGGAACAGTCCCGGCCGTTAGATAGCCGCGGGTCATTGGCGGCAAAAGTTGCGGCTTTGACATTGAAATTGGGCACTAAACCAAGGCGCCCAGAGCACTGGGGCGGTTACCGTTTGCGGCCAATTGAAATGGAATTTTGGGCAGACGGCGCTTTCCGCCTGCATGACAGATTTAGGTGGGTGCTTAAAAATGAGGCGAAAGTCTGGCAGATTTCGCGGCTGAACCCCTGAATTTCGCGTCGCGTGAATGGTGGGGTACCTAAAAGTCAGGGTTTTTGCTTGATTTAGGCTGTGAGCAAGTGGTTAATGTAATGGTGTTTGACAAGGTTTGTGGTGGCGATGGGACAGATGAAAAACAATCCGATGGATGAAGTGATACCAGTTTATCGCACTGTCAGCGGCGTCGTGAAATGGTTTGATCCTGTCAAAGGCTTTGGATTTGTTTGCGCGGACGAAGGCGGACGCGATATCTTGCTGCATGCAAATGTATTGCGCAACTTTGGCCAAAGCTCTGTTGCAGACGGAGTCAGAGTCGAAGTGCAGGTTCAAGAAACCGCACGTGGTGCCCAAGCTGTTGAAGTGAATTGTATTGAACGCGTGCAGGCGGCACCATCGCCGCTTTTGGAAGACATCGCAGCGCTTTCAGCGGGCGACGTTGCCGCTCTTAACTTGGAGCCTGCTCGCGTGAAGTGGTTCGACAAAGGCAAGGGCTTTGGTTTTGCGAATACCTTTGGTAGCGACAAGGATATCTTTATTCACATCGAGGTGCTGCGGAACTCGGGTCTGGCGGATTTGCAGCCAGGAGAAGCGATATGTTTGCGTGTGCTGAACGGACGGCGTGGCCTAATGGCGGCAGCGGTTCAAAGCTGGGAATCAGCTGCCCTTTGATCGTGCGGTGTTCCCTATGGGTGGGGCTTTTTCTCGTTTCTTGGGCAAGCGCTGCAGCAGCGCTATGCCGAGAGGATTCGATCACTCTGCGAGACGGCGAAACAAGCGCCCGGTTTTCAATCGAAGTTGCCGACACGGACGAAGAACGCGGCCAGGGGCTTATGTTTCGCGAAGAAATGCCGTTGAGTGCGGGGATGCTATTCATTTTCGACAGCGCGGGAAGCGTTGCATTTTGGATGCGCAACACTTTGATTCCATTGGACATGATTTTCCTTGGACCAGATGGCACAGTATCAAAAATCCATGAAAATGCGATTCCTCTCGACGAAACCCCAATTTTTGGCGGCAATGACATCCAATATGTTCTGGAAATTAACGGCGGATTGGCGGCTCAGTTGGGGTTGAGCGAGGGAGCGGTGGCCCAACATCCTGCCTTTGATCCAGAGATTGCCATTTTTCCCTGCGAGTAACGCGCAAAGGCTCTTTTCAAACCGTGCGCAGCCGGGTAGAGACGCGCCACGGTCGGAGTGTGGCGCAGTCTGGTAGCGCACCTGTTTTGGGTACAGGGGGTCGTGAGTTCGAATCTCGCCGCCCCGACCATTTTTTCTAAAAAAACCCAACGATGCATCTTACGATGCCCCTGCTGAAAAGCAGGGGTGGTCTTAAGATCTGCGTCATTTCACAACCTCCGTTAAACCTTTGTTT
>CALKJA010000158.1 GCA_937995865.1 uncultured Paracoccaceae bacterium
CTCAGGTGCAATCTCAAGCTCCGTCGCGGGCATTTGGAGTGCGTCTTTAGCGTGATAGGCACGACGCATCGCAATATCGATCTCCGCTACATCTGACAGATAAGGGAGGTGCGCGACCGGCTCAAAGCCCGCCAAGAATGCGGGCATGTGTTCACCGTAAAACATCATAAGTGGGCTGCCCGGTGGATGCGCCCGCAAATAAACACCTGCCATCGCACGAAAGAACCCGTCACCCACAAGGCTATGAATTGTTGGAAAAGCCATAACCAAAGCTTCGGTCAATGAGGCGGCCACGTTGTTGCGATAGACGTCAAAGCGTTTGCTGGCAGGGGCGCCTTGGCCATCGCTCAAGCCCTCAGGCACCGGTGCGTCCGGGGTAAGGATCGCATGGCGCAACTGAGCTTGCGAGGTGCTCACGCGAGCACCGTTAGAGCGGCGGATGCCCGATCTGCTTCGGCCCGCAAAACCGGCCAATCGGGAACGTCCGTATCCCATTCGATAAGCGTTGGCCGCGGACCTGCGCGTTCCAACGTATAAGCGTAGAGCGTCCAAACCGGATCGGCCACCTCAGCCCCGTGACTGTCGATCAAAAGCGGTGCGCCGTGCTCATCTTCATCTTCATCATGGCCACCCAGATGGATCTCACCAACAAGATCAAGCGGGAACGCATCGATGTAAGCGTGCGGATCAAGCTTTAGATTCACCGCAGACACGAACACATTGTTCACATCAAGCAACAACCCACATTCAGACCGGGCCGCGACGGCTGTTAGAAAATCCGTTTCGCTCATCTCGCTTTCTTCAAACCAAAGATAGCTTGATGGGTTTTCCAAAAGCATCTGCCGTCCAAGGTGATCTTGCACCTGTGCGATGTGGTCGGCCACGCGAGCGACCGTTGCTTTGGTATACGGCAAAGGGAGTAGATCGTTTAAAAAGGCCGCGTCATGGCTCGACCAGGCCAAATGCTCGGAGAAACTTGCTGGCTTTACGCGGTCACATAGGACACGCAGCCGATCCAGATGAGCCAAGTCTAGTGGCCCTTCGCCACCGATAGACAAACCAACGCCATGCACTGAAATCGGAAAGCGCGCCGCCAGATGATCCAGCTGCGCAAGCGGGCGACCACCGCCGCCCATGTAATTCTCGGCATGAACCTCAAGCCAGCCCACCGGGCCGGCGGCTTCAAGGATCTGCGAATAGTGCTGTGCCTTGTATCCAACGCCGGGCGTGTTCGGCAGTCCATTGTGACCGGTATCCAGCATGACAGCACCTTTATTCAATCGTTCTTAGAATGCCTAAAACCGACGGCCGCAGCAAAGCGCCCGCCGGAAAAACATGGGCGCAGCTTATGCTGGCAGGTCGCGCATCAGCTCTTCAAGGGAGCCCATACGCTCGGAACCGTCTGCCATTGCTGGCACTTCGATGTCGGCGCATGTGCCTGCTGGAACCAATGTCCACGCGTTGCCTTGGTAGTCTACTGTGGACGTGCCTGCGCAGGATGTGCCTGGGCCAGCTGCGCAGTCATTTGCGCCAGCAAGGGACACACCATAGCATTTTTCCTGAGCTTGTGCTGTGGCAGTTGTCGCCAGCGAAGCGGTCAGGGCAGCGGCAACAGCGCCAGCAACGGCGAGAGTTTTGGTTGTATTCGACATGGGTGGGTCTCTTTCTTGTTGAGATGCAAACTTTAGGCACATCGTTTGTGCCCTTAGACCATGCCTCACCACACATCGAACACGCCAATCACAGGCCTGTGCACCACGCGTGCGTGAAGAATCGTCAGCTTTTGCATGCGCAGAAAATGTTATTTTTCAGTTATTTAGTTGCTCCATGTTACAAAAGAACTTTGGTTTTTTTGGATCCTACCGCTTGGGGTTGTAACATTTTGGTGCTGATTTTGTGGCGTGCGCGAAGTCTGAAACAAAAAAGAGGCGCCCCAATCGGGGCGCCGTCTCTTTTCACATTGCAAATCACCAATTGGGCTTATGCAAGATCGGGTGGTGTCGCCTCAGTGCTCAATTCGGCGACAACGTCCTCAAAGCCCAGAACGCGGCTCTGTTTGGATCCCAAACGGCGCATCGAAAGCGTGCGCTCTTCGATCTCACGCATACCAACAGCAAGGATCACAGGCACTTTGCCTACGGAATGCTCGCGGACCTTGTAGTTGATCTTTTCGTTTCTAAGGTCGGCCTCGGCGTGCACGCCCTTCGCCCGTAGCGCCTCAACAACCTCTTGCACATACGCATCGGCGTCTGACACGATAGACGCCACGACAACCTGGCGCGGAGCAAGCCAAAACGGGAGTTTACCTTCCCAGTTTTCGATCAAGATACCGGTAAAACGTTCAAGCGAACCAAAGAGTGCCCGGTGTAGCATGACCGGCGCCTGCTTTTCGCCCGACTGCGTTACATAAGTAGATCCGAAGCGCTCTGGCAGGTTGTAATCCACCTGCAATGTTCCGCATTGCCAATCGCGGCCAATCGCGTCTCGCAAGACATATTCCAACTTTGGTCCGTAAAATGCGCCTTCACCCTCAAAGATGGTGTAGCTCATGCCCGCGCGGTCCAGTGCGGTTTTCAACGCGCCCTCTGACAAATCCCAGCTTTCATCACTGCCGATGCGATTTTCGGGCCGTGTCGAGAGTTTGACATGCACATCCTCAAACCCGAAATCCTTGTAGATCGATAGGATCAGGGCGTTGACCTTTAAACATTCATCGGTCAGCTGCTCGGGCGTGCAATAGATATGCGCATCGTCCTGAGTAAAGCTGCGTACACGCAAGAGCCCGTGTAACGCGCCTGATGGTTCGTATCGGTGCACTTTGCCAAATTCGGCGATTTTCATAGGCAGGTCACGATAGCTGCGCAGGCTGTGGTTATAGACCATCATATGCCCGGGGCAGTTCATAGGCTTAAGCGCATAGTCGCGATCATCATGTGTTTTGGCCAAAAACATGTTTTCCATGTAGTTGAACCAGTGCCCCGAGGTTTCCCACAACGCACGGTCCATAATATCTGGTGTGTTTACTTCTTCGTACCCGGCCGCTTCCTGACGGCGACGCATATAAGCGATCAGGTTTTGGAAAACACGCCAACCGTTTGGATGCCAAATCACCGATCCAGGTGCGACCTCTTCGAAATGAAACAGATCCATTTCGCGGCCAAGCTTGCGGTGGTCGCGTTTGGCAGCTTCTTCAAGGAACGTGAGGTGTGCTTTCAATTGATCACGGTTCTGGAATCCAACGCCGTAGATACGTTGCAGCATTGGGCGATCACTATCACCGCGCCAATACGCCCCAGCCACCGACATCAATTTGAAACTGTCGCCGGGAATCTGGCCGGTGTGCTGAAGGTGAGGGCCCCGGCACAAGTCTTGCCATGCGCCATGCCAATACATGCGCAGCGGTTCATCGCCGGGGATGCTCTCGACCAACTCCACCTTATACGGTTCATCGCGATCTTCGTAATGTTTGATTGCTACGCTTCGATCCCAAACTTCAGTCCGGACGGGATCGCGCAGATTGATGATATCCTTCATTTTCTTTTCGATTGCCCCAAGATCTTCGGGCGTGAAAGGCTCTGCGCGGTCGAAATCGTAGTACCAACCGTTTTCAATCACGGGGCCGATAGTGACTTTGACGTCCGGCCAAAGCTCCTGAACCGCGCGCGCCATGACATGTGCAAGGTCATGGCGGATCAGTTCCAGCGCGGGCGCTTCATCTTTTAGAGTATGGATGGCAATATCGGCGTCATGTGTGATCGGCCATTGCAGATCGAAATGCTCACCGGAAACTGTAGCTGAAATCGCCTTTTTTCCCAACGAGGTGGAGATATCAGCGGCCACTTCTCCAGCTGTGACGCCAGCTTCATAGCTGCGTGCGTTGCCATCGGGAAGTGTGAGTGAGATTTGGGCCATGTCTTTGGGCCTCCTCGTCAGTTTGGCGCCCACGGAACGCCCGGTTGCGGGTTATATGATGCGCGGGGTGTGGCCGAAGGCACGGCGAGTGTCAACATAGGCAAACAAGGATGGGAGAGGTGTTTGAACTGTTCTATCGCAGGGAATGAAGTAGCATCGTCGGACCATTCCAAGCGTGAAGGGGGCAAAATGGATCAGATATTTCAACCGAGAGATCAGGGTTTCGAAGCTAGAGTCCGTGCATCCTTTGCCAATCAGATCATCTGTGAGACTTTTGGATTGTCGATGACGGACGTCTCACCGGGGGCTGTTGTGTTGGACATGCCGTTCCAACCGCATTTGGTGCAACAACACGGTTTTCACCACGCAGGCGTCACAACTACAGGAATGGATAGCGCCTGTGGCTATGCAGCGATGACACTCATGGAGCAAGAGGCTGAGGTGCTAACCGTCGAGTTCAAAACTTCTCTTCTTGCGCCTGCAAAGGGTGCGCAGTTTCGGTATGAGGGACATGTGATCAAACCGGGGCGCACGCTAATGTTCTGCGAAGGGCGCGCTTTGGCAGATGGGAAGCTCATTGCCACGATGAGCGCAACGATGGCAGTGGTAATGGGGCGAGCTGGCGTAAACCGGTGATTCAATCAGCCCCTTGCGCCGACAATAGCACCGCATGCTTTGCCTGCAGATTTGAAATTCTTTCACGATCTATATGAAACAATCTGAAGTTAAGACTCTTGTGACAGACAGCCCATCCAGTATGTTTCCGATGGGAAAGTAAGTAGATTCGACACTTCAGGGGACGATCGCGACATGGCCAGTTACAACACGCAATTTGAATTGAGCATCGATGACCTCGATCTGATCGAGACCGCTCTCTATCAGAAAAAGGCGGAACTTGCTGCCCAAAGGCTGGAAGCGCAGCTTGATAGCAAGGCGCCGCCGGAGTTGGATGAAGAGATCCACGAGATTGCAGGGCTCCTTGGACGGCTGCACAACCAGAAAGTATTCTACCGCCCCAAGGCTGGGGTTTATGTCGGCGGCTAAGCCTGCCGCGGGACGTCCATGCCGATGAATATGCAGCCAGTGTGAATTGGCAAAAAGATGATGAGGGCACACGGACTCCGTGTTCCTCGCACCGCAAGCGAAAGAAGCGCGAAGCTGCTCGGGCGCGTTTTCATCTGTCGTATATTTCCGTTCGAAGAGCGTTATAAATCTAGCTTGATGTGCGGGCGTTCATGCGTTGAGACGCAGGGCTCAGGGTTGCCCATCGTTGATCGCAACCTCTTTCCCGCAGAAAGATCACGGACGCGATGACCCTTGTTCCCGAAAGCAGCGCAAAAAACGCGGCGCGGTCCGAGGGCGGAATGCACCGATATGAGTCGCGCGAGATCTGGATCTTAGGTCAAAGTCAGCGCGATCCGAGCCCTTTAGTGGCGCGTGTTAAGATCCAGAATTTCACGGCCCGCCGGGCACCAATCGAGGCGATCCCGCGATCTGATGTCTTCTACAGCGATATTGCGTCGCGGTATTTGAACCGGCCCAGTTTAGGCAGTCTGATGTGCTTCGAGTTGGCTCAAAGGCTGCCCGTATTTTGAGCGCAAGGCTTCAATGGGTACGCCATCGCTTCAAAAATTGCGACGATGCCCCAAAAAGTGATCTGTTATCAGGAGAGGAAGTCATCCCGTGTACTGCACGGCTCGAATCCGCTAGGAAGGTTCTGAAATCATTGGGAATACGAGGTGTAGCATATGACTGCTGCCATGCTTGAAACGCCATCGGGCCGCAAAATCGCCTATCATCGGACGCCCGGCATAGGCCCCGGGATTGTGTTTTTGGGTGGCTTTAAGTCTGACATGGACGGCACGAAGGCCGTGCATTTGGAAGCATGGTGCAAAGAGCACGGACGTGCGTTCCTAAGGTTCGACTACTCTGGGCACGGCCAGTCCTCGGGCGTATTCGAAGAGGGCTGCATTGGAGATTGGGCGCAAGACGCCCAAGCCGCGATTTCGATGCTCACTGCGGGCCCACAGGTTTTGATTGGGTCCTCAATGGGAGGCTGGATCTCCCTGCTGGTCGTTAAATCGATGCCGGAGACGGTTGCAGCCCTTGTGACAATTGCGGCGGCGCCTGATTTCACGGAAGATGGCTATTGGAACGGCTTTGATGACAACCAACGCGCGGAACTTGAAGCCACGGGTAAGGTCGCAATGCCTTCTGACTATGATGAGCCCTATATTATTACCAAACGGCTGATCGAAGAAGGCCGGAAAACGCTGGTCCTGCGCGACCCGCTGCCTCTCAATCTGCCTGTACGTTTCTTGCAAGGGACAGAGGATGAAGATGTGCCACTCGAGCGGGCAATGGCGCTGCTGAATCACGCCACTGGCGATGATATTCGTCTGTTACTTGTGAAAGGCGTCGATCACCGCTTTTCAGATCCAAGCGCGCTTTTAATCATCGAGGATGCTGTTGAGAATGTTCTGGACGCACTCAGCAAGGTTTAGACCAAAGAACCGATCCAGCCCCTTCGATGATCTGTTTATTCCCGCCGGAGGCAAACGCGCCGAAGGCGCGCCCCTTTGTGCCACAGGCCGTTAGGCCGAAGGGGGAGGCGGGTGGCCCTGTCTTAAAGAGCAGTCTCACATACACGAGTAAGAAGTGACGCCAAGTTTCCTTTGGCGCGCGCCGCGTGTCACGATAGCGTCGCGCAAACACGTGTTCGGGGAGGAACATCATGGCGCTATCGACAGGTCAAAAGATCGGCTGGGGTTTGGCCGATATGGGAATTGTGGTCTTTGTGATCGTCAAGCAGCTGTTGGTGTTGGCCTTTTTGACCTCTTATCTTGGGGTGAGCGCTGGGCTGGCTGGAACAATCGCCACGGGCGTGTTGCTGTTTGATATGATCACCGATCCGGCGATTGGTTATATGAGTGATCGAACCAATAGCCGCTATGGGCGGCGGTTTCCGTGGATGATCTCTGGCGCGGTTATGCTCGCACTGGGCGTCTATCTGATGTTTGCCGTGCCGGCCGGGCAATCGCCGGGCTTTAATGCCCTCTGGTTTACGGGGTTCTTTATTCTTGCAACGGTCGGTTTCACGATGGTGGCGATCCCTTACGGGGCGACGGCCGGCGAGATGACCCAGGATGCGCGTGAACGCTCGGGTATGGTTGCATGGCGCATGGGATTTGCGTCGGTTGGTATTCTTATCGGTGGTGCTCTGCTCCCTGCGCTGGCGGGTGGTACGCTTGAAGGGCATGCTTTTGCGGCATTAGTGGTCGCTCCAGTCATCATCGGGACAGTTTGGCTATCGGTTTTTCTCACGCGCAAAGCCCCGCGCATTGCGCTGCCATCTTCGGTTTCGCCTACCCGGATGCTTGGGCTTGTGCTCAAGAACCGTGCCTTTGTCACACTTGCCCTGCTTTATGGCGTTATGACCTTTTCAGTGGCGCTCATTACGGCCGGGCTTGCTTTTGCGGTGCTTTACTTGATCCAAGACGCGGGCGGCTCACCTCTCTCTGGGCTTGCATCGGGTCTGGGCGCCTTGTCTTTGCTGCTTGGAAGCTTTGTTTTTGGGTCCATCCTGTCGCAAATTGTTTGGGTCATGCTGTCCAACCGGATCGGTAAAACGGCCGCGCTTTGCCTGGGCTTACTGGCCTATATTGCCCTCCTAATCGCCCTTTATATGGCGCTGCCTTCGACCAATGTCACAACGGTGGCTGGGCTGTTCCTCATCGCAGGCTTCACCAATGGGGCCTATCAACAGATCCCATGGGCGATGTATCCTGACCTGATGGATGTGACGCGTGATGAAACCGGTGAAGCGATTGAAGGGGCGTTTTCAGCAATCTGGCTATTTGGCCAGAAGCTGGCAAATGCGCTTGCGCCCGGTGCGATGGGGTTGCTGCTTGCGCTATATGGCTGGCGCGCCACAACTGAAGGCCGGGTTGAACAAGCGCCGGAAGCTGTGAATGCATTGCACTATGCGATGACACTAGTGCCCGCCGGCATCTTTGTTGTGGCAATTGTTGCGTTGCTGGTGATCTATCGTCCGATGGCGGCCCGTGTCATTGCCCGTCCCTGACCTAGCCGTCCTTGCGGCGGATATCGCCCATCGTGAAGCGCAGGTGCCCAATACCCGGGACGGCGCTGAAAAGACGATCCTATGGGCGGGCTGGGCAGAGCAAACTGAATTCTCGGTGGTTTATGTGCATGGCTTTTCCGCATCGCGGGTTGAGCTCAGTCCTGTGCCTGAAAAGCTCGCTTCAGCTCTGAGCGCGAACCTGTTTGTAACGCGATTGGCGGGGCATGGTACGGATGGCGTTGATATGGGCAATGCGTGCCTTGCGGACTGGGACGCAGATTTGGACGAGGCCTTGTCCATTGCACGTCGGATTGGGCGCAAGGTTGTAGTCGTTGGTTGCTCGACCGGGTGTACACTCTTGGTCCCCGCTTTGGCGCGCGATCAAAGCGAGGTGGCTGCTGCTTTGTTCGTTTCACCTAACTTTGCACTGGCTGATAAGATCGCAAATGTTCTGCTTAGGGCGCCGTTTGCGCGCAATTGGGTGCCATTGCTATTGGGCCGGGAGCGCAGCTTTGAGCCGCACAACGCGGCCCATGCGGCGGGTTGGACCACCCGCTATGATAGCCGCGCCATTGTGACCATGATGGAGGCGGTCCAAGCCGCTGCGCGTATCGATAGTGCGCAGATCAAGGTGCCGCTTTTGATTTGGGCGGATCCGCGGGATAAAGTGGTTTCATTTTCGGCAACCAAAGCGTTTAGCGAGCGGTGGGGCGGTTTGGTGCAAATTCATCGGGCGCGCGCAAGCGAAGACCCAAACCACCATGTCAGCTTGGGCGATGCCGTCGCCCCAGTGGCGACCGAGACAGAAATACCTGCATTGATTGGTTTGCTCCGCGGGTTGCTTGGCCTGCCGCGCAGCGTTGAATGAAAGGCGTCGCATTGCTCGCTTTGCGCGCCTTGCGGGGGCGCTGCCCCCGAACCCCCGAGGTGTTTGAGGAAAGATGAATGCGGGTTTTGGCGTAGTGGCTTCTGTGGATCGATTACAGGTTGGCCTTGAGTATGGTGCTTTGCTGTAGAATGTTCTATTAATGTTCCGATTGAGGGTGAGGGGGTTTATTCATGGAACAACGGGTGTCTTTGATTACGCTAGGCGTGGACGATCCAATTAGGGCCGCCGCGTTTTACGAAGCCTTGGGGTGGGCGCAGGTTGAAACCGAAGATGGGATCACCGTGTATCAACTTTTGGGGCAGGTCATTGGGCTTTATCCTAAGGACAAGCTGGCTGAAGATTTGGGAATCGGCCTGTCCGAGATGGCAGGGGCGCCGTCAATGACCCTTGGATACAACGTGCGCGAAAAGCACGAAGTTGCCGAAATTTGCGCGCAGGTTCCAGATGCTGGTGGGCGCGTTCTCAAGGAACCATTTGACATTTTCTGGGGTGGTCATTCGGCGTTTATTTCAGATCCAGATGGGCATGTATGGGAGGTTTCGCATAACCCGTTTGCACCGCCGCGCGCCGACGGTAGTTTTCACTGGAACGGATGAGAGCGCCGCGGTCATATCTTGCGCTTGAAGCGCTGGGCCGTGTGCGACTGTCTCGGCATTTCGAGATGCGCAACTTTATGACGTCTGAGATTGCGAACTTTCACCAGCTTCAAAATTTCCCGAATGATCCTGATTTAGCAATCGCGGCCGGCCGGGCGTTGGCTGAGAATTGCCTTGATCCGCTTGTTGAGACTTTTGGCCCGATCGACGTTCGCTCGGGGTATCGTTCGCCTGAAATGAATCATTTCGGTGCGACCGTCGCCAAACCCCAGAAATGCGCGCGCAATGAAGCAAATTATGCCCATCACATTTGGGATGTGCGTGACGCAAAGGGGCGCATGGGCGCGTGTGTGACCGTTGGGATTCCTTGGTTCGCAGCCCAATACAACAAAGGTCGGGATTGGCGTGATTTGGCGTGGTGGTTGTTTGATCATTTGGCGTTTAACGAGCTCTATTTCTTTCCCAAGAACGCGGCGTTCAACCTTCATTGGCGTGAGGGAGAGATGGCGCATCGAATGCTGAGCTATGCGACGCCAAAAGGTGTGCTTTGGAAGCCTGGACTGACGCCAGATCCTGAGCGGCGACGCCGGTATGAGGATTTTCCGCCCTTCCGAGGGATCCACTACCCAGTGTTACCCGAAGATAACTAGGACCAAGTGATAAGTGCGCGCGCGCTCCGCTGCGTTCGTAGTTTCTGTTGCGCGATACTGATTCTGTTGCAAGGGAATGCTCGCCGGTTGGGGCGTGTGATCCGCCGGAAATTATTGCTGCAACACGCCAAAAGCGTTTTTTTTCCGGTCTTCCAACGCCCTAGACAGCAGCGGAGTGAATTCCCAGTGCCGCATCATCTGTACTGGCTGTTGACCGCAGCCCCCAGATAAGGGTTAATCTGCGACATCTGCTTAAATAAAGGACCCTGCCCACAAGGGGTGGTGGGGCAAATTGGGGGAAACGATGCTCAATCGGGTGAAGTCTGCGACGGCGGCTTCGATTATCGGTATGTCTTTTGCCATAATCGGGACAGGAGCCGCAGCGCAAAGCTGTGGTGGCGTTTACACTGTGAAGAGCGGTGACTCGCTCTCGCTTATTGCCGACAGCCAATACAAAGACGTGGGTAAATGGTCCGCAATTTACCAGTCAAATGTTGGGACAATCGGCAATGATCCACAGCGCATCAGCGTGGGGATGCAACTTAATCTGACATGCATCGACGGGCTGCCTCTTGGGCTTCAGGGCGGCGTAGATGTTGAGGCTGTAACAGAAGCATCGGCCCCTTTGGCGGTGCCTCTTGGCAATGCGGCGACGCGGTCCAAAATCAATCTGCTTACAGCGGATGACTATAAACCGTTCACGGATCGGTCGCTCCCCAATGGCGGAATGTACACAGAGATCGTGCAGGCAACGATGGACGCTGCGGCGCCCCAAGAAGGCTATGCAATCCATTGGGTCAATGATTGGTCTGCGCATCATGAACCGTTGCTAGCTAACGCCCTGCTGGATCTAGGGTTCCCATGGTTCAAGCCGGATTGTGACGCGGACCCTGAAACGTACCGCTGTGCAAACCTTGTTTTCTCAGACCCTGTGTTTGAGGTGCTGTCGGTGATGCTGGTGCAATCGAGCTCTGGGTTTGCCTACAACACAGACGCAGATATGCAGGGTCGGACGCTGTGCCGCCCGGCTGGGTATTCGACCTTTATCTTTGACCAAGACGGCCGGAACTGGCTGAAGGATGGCGATATCACGCTTGAGATGCCCGGCACGATTGATGATTGCTTTCGGATGTTGACCGCGGGCGAGGTCGACGGCCTTGTGCTGAATGAATTCACTGGCCGCCAAAAGATCAAGGATCTGGGGCTTGACGGTCAGGTGCAAGTTGCCACGGGTTTACCTATCGCGATCGATGGTCTCTTCATTGTGGCGCATAAATCTCATCCGCAGGCGCAAGAGCTGATGGTGCTGGTCAATGATGGGCTGTCGCAGATCAAACAGAACGGTGAATATCAGCGTGTGATCGATGAACATATGACTCGCATTTGGGCGGCATTCTAAAGATGGAGCGTACGATCAAAACCCTCACTGGGGCTGTTCTTGTTGCGGGTATGCTGGGCTTTGGCGCGGGCGCAGCACAGGCGCAATGCGCGGCTGCCTCGCATACAGTCGCCGCGGGCGAGACAGTGTTTACCATCTCTGAGCTGTACTATGGCGAAATTGAGCAATGGTCCTTGATCTTTTATTCAAACCCCGGCGCGCTGAGCAATCCGCTTGAGATTCCAGAAGGCACTTTGCTCACGATCCCATGCCCAGTGGATGGGGGTGCGTTTGTTGCAGATGCAACGCCGCTTCAGGTTGAAAATGCGGAGATGAAGCTTGTAACGGGCGGCAACTATGCGCCGTTTACAGACCGCGCTTGGCCAGGGCAGGGTATGATCACCGAATTGATCAATGCCGCGATGGAAGCCACGCCCAACCCTGTGACTTATTCGGTGACATGGGAGGACGACTGGTCCCGCCATCTTTTCCCAATGTTGGATTCGAAAGAATTTGACATGGGCTTTCCTTGGTTCCGTCCGGATTGTGAGGCCACGCCGAACCATGAGCGGTGTGTGAATTTCCACTTTTCTGAGCCGATCGTAGAACTTCTCGGCTTGCTTTTTGTGCAGAATGGTTCGCCACTTACCTTTGAACAAGACAGCGACCTGCATGGGAAAACGCTATGCCGGCCGGCGGGGTATTTCACGTTTGATCTCGATGGTCCGGATCGGCAATGGCTGCAACGTGGGCTTGTGTCCTTGACGCAACCTGCCACACCTGCGGATTGCTTTAACCTGCTCATGGCGGGCGAGGTCGATGCGGTAGCACTTAACGAGTTCACGGGCTGGACCACACTTACCGATCTAAACCTGCGGGACAAAGTGGCACCGTTGCCCAATCCGCTGGGAGTGCAAGGTCTGCATGTGATTATCTCAAAGCGCCATTGGCGCGGCACGACCCATTTGTATCGCATAAATGCTGGGCTTGCTGCGCTGAAGTCGAGCGCGCGCTATGATGAGATTGTCTCGCGTCACTTGGGGGTGTTCTGGGATCGTGTCAACTGACGCATCCGGACCACTATTTGCGAGACTTTCGCGCCGTCCCGTTTGCAGCCCGGGACGGCGCGTTTTCTTTTCGGTTGAGGGGGCGCATGCTGGTTGTATGGTGGCGCCGCACACACGGAGACTAGGATGAGAACCCTTTACATGCAGACGCTTTTAGACGTGCACCGGACGGCGCTGCACCAGTCCCGCTATGTGCCGGCTTGCCCCGCGCTATGGGGTGCCCGCTATGAATGAACCAATCGTTTTTCTCCCGGGTATGATGAGTGATGCGCGATTGTTTGCGCCGCAGATCGATTCCTTAAGCCGCGATCGGGCGGTAATGGTGGCACCGATTACCGGCGGCGAGCGGATCGAGGAGATCGCTTCCGGACTTTTGAGTGTTGTGCCGGACAAATTTGCATTGGCAGGGCATGCGATGGGGGGGATCGTTGCGATGGAAATCTATCGTCGCGCGCCAGACCGGATCACTCGCATCGCGCTGCTTGATACAACGCCATTGTCAGAGACTCCTGAACGCGCTGCAGAGCGTGAGCCAAGGATTGTGCGGGTCAAAGCGGGCAAGCTGGATGACGTAATGCGAGAAGAGATGAAGCCAAGCTATCTTGGCCCATCGCCTTACCGCCAAGAGATCTTGCAGCTTTGCGCCGAAATGGCCGAAGGTTTGGGGCCCGAAGTCTTTATTCGGCAATCGCGCGCGCTTCAGCGGCGGCGCGATCACCAGCCGACGCTCCGCAAAATAAAATGCCCGGCTTTAGTTTTATGTGGGGAACATGACGTTTTAATGCCGATTGAACGGCATCAATTTATGGCTGAACTTATCCCATACGCGACACTAAAGGTTGTTGGCAGTGCCGGGCATTTGCCAACCCTCGAGCAGCCGGCGCTGACAACGGACCTGATCCGCGACTGGCTCAAGCAGCCTTGGGTTCTGCAATAGCGGGCATTTGCCTTTGACGAAGTCTGGGTCAAATTTCGGAAAATCTGGGCCTTTGGTGGGGACGAGTTCACACTGAATACAGGGCGGTCATTCGCTCTTTGAACCCATGATACGCTCGATTTGGGAGAGGCCACGTGGACCCGCGTAGAGATCTGGCAAACTATAGAGCGGATCTTGAAGTGCTTCCGGCAATGTAATGAACTTCCAGCCTTCACTTGCATACCACTCTAGGAGCTCTGGCAAATAGTCCGCGTTGATTTGGTTCATATGCAACAGCAAGATATGCGCAACATCCCTGCCCAGTGCGGTATAAGCCAGTGCCTGAAAATGTGCAGTACGCTCTTTCATATGCGCCAGATACGCTTTGGCCACGCCCTTGGCTTTTTGCAGATCTCCCGCCTTAACGGCGTCGAGATAGTCCGCATTAAACCGCCATTCGTCATTGTCGATAGTGATCGGTGCGTTTCGGTATCCTAGGTCAGTCAGAATTTTAGTCGCGGCCGTTTTAGCAATCTCGCTTTCGCCTTCGCGCAAATAGGGGAAGCGGTAGAACTGGTCTTTGCTAAGCCATGCCGCAAGCGCAGCATGGGCGCGGCGCGTTTCGGTCTCAAATTCTTCTGATGTCAGCGTGCCGTAGTCTGGATGTGACCAGCTATGATTGCCGATTGCATGGCCTGCATTTGCAAATGCGGTAAGCGCCGGCGCGGTCTTTGAGGTGATCTGTACACCGACCGCAAAGCCTGTCGCCGTAATGTCATAGGCTGCAAGCGCGTCTGTGATATTGCGCACTTGTTCCAATCCCTGCGCGGGCGATGTGCGCGACATCAGTACATAAGGCAGGTCGTCAATCGTGATCGCAATCTCTTGCGCCGTTGCGGGATGCGCTAGCGCCACGCCCAAAGCACAGACGAGCCGCCGCACAAGCTTCATACTCATGCGGCGTTCTTGTTGGCCGCTTTCTTGGGCGCTTTGCGCGCGTTTTGATCAATGAATTCTAGCACGAGCGGGCGAATGTTGTTGCGCCAACTCTTGCCTGCGAAAATCCCATAATGGCCTGCGCCCGGCTCAAGATGGGCCGCTTTTTTGCTGTCTGGAAGGCCCGAAAGGAGATCAAGTGCGGCGAGGCATTGCCCCGGAGCCGAAATATCATCCGCTTCGCCTTCGACAATCTTCACGGCTACCGACGTGATCTTTGAGATATCCACCTTGCGGCCGTTCACTGTAAACGCATTGCGCGCGATGTCGCGGCTTTTAAAGATACGCTCAACGGTGGAGAGATAGAATTCTGCCGTCATATCCATCACGGCAAGGTATTCGTCATAGAATGCGTTGTGTTTGTCATGCTCTGATGCTTCGCCCGCAGCAGCCCGACTGATTTGGTCAATGAAGCTCTTTGAGTGCTTTTCGCCATTCATAGACATGAACGAGGCCAGCTGAAGCAGGCCGGGATAAACCAAGCGACCAACACCTTTGTACTTGAAGCCAACGCGCTGAATCATCGTTTCTTCAAGCTGGCCCATCGTGACGCTTGCGCCAAAATCGGTGACATCCGTTGCTGCCGCGTCCGGATCAATCGGCCCGCCGATCAGGGTCAGGGACGCGGGCTGTGCCTTGGGATCATCTTCGGCCAAATAGGCTGTCGCAGCCAATGTCAGAGGCGCTGGTTGGCAAACGGCAATGATATGAGCGTCGTGTCCAAGCGCTTTCATGAAGTCGACAAGATAGAGGGTGTAATCTTCGACATCAAACTTGCCTTCAGACACCGGGATATCGCGGGCATTGTGCCAATCAGTGATGTAAACTTCGCAATCGGGCAAAAGGCTTAATACAGTTTTGCGCAAAAGCGTTGCGTAGTGGCCTGACATCGGTGCCACCAACATCACGCGGCGTTTGCGTGTTGAACGACCCTGCACCTTAAAGTGGACAAGATCCCCAAAAGGTTTTTCAACAACGGTTTCAACAGTTACAACGTGATCCCGACCGTCTTCGGTCGTTATACTCTCAAAGCCCCAGTCGGGCTTTACGACCATGCGCGCGAAGGTACGTTCTGTGACCTCACCCCATGCAGTCATCCATTGAAACATTGGGTTTGGAACGGCTGCGATCGCCGGATAGGAGCCCATCGCTTTGGCTGTTGCGCCAAGCCATTCATTTGTGTTGCGGACCGTTTCCATTAGGTCGTAGGTCACCATGTGACGCATGAGTAGGGCTCCCTCGTTGGCCTATAGTCCAGGGTGGCCCGCTGCTTTGGCCTCTGGTTTGGAACTGGCGCTGCTATGGGGTAAGGTGCCCTAAAAGCTGCTGTAGCCAGACCAATCGCCGCACTGACCTTTCGGATGCGCGGTCGTATATGCTGCACTTGCAAAGTAAGGGTAAAGTATTGAGATGGCAACAATGAACGAAGAAGAGTTCGCGCCCTCGGACAAGATGAAAGCTAATCTCGAAAAGGTTGATTCTCTAAGCAAGCGTCTTTTGGCGGCGATGGCTGAGAAAGTGGAAGACCCAACGCCCACAGCTTTGCAGGGCCCAAATCAAGAGCTTTTTATGCGGGCTGCGACCGCCTACATGGCCGAGATGATGGCCAATCCGCAAAAATTGATGGAGCATCAGATTGGGTATTGGTCGGCGTCCGTGAAGCACTACGTTGAAGCGCAAGCTGCGCTCTCCCAAGGCAAATTGCAGGCTCCGAAAGACAACACACCGTTTGATCGGCGCTTTGCCAATGCACTGTGGGACACACATCCGTATTTCAATTTTCTCAAGCAGCAATACATGCTGAACGCCGATGCTGTTGGCCAAGCAATTCAAGATATCGAGCATCTTGAGCCATCCGAAAAGAAGCGTGTTGAGTATTTCAGCCGCCAAATCGTTGATATGTTTGCTCCGTCAAATTTTCTTGGCACAAACCCTGAAGCGCTTGAACGCGCAGTCGAAACCGAGGGCGAGAGCCTTGTGCAAGGGCTTGAGAACCTTGTGGCCGATTTAGAGGCCAACAAGGGCGATCTCATGGTTACATTGGCTGATAAGAATGCGTTTAAGGTCGGCGAAAACCTAGCAACCACACCGGG
>CALKJA010000159.1 GCA_937995865.1 uncultured Paracoccaceae bacterium
GAGTTGTTGCAGTATGAGCCAGCGACCGATCAGGTGGAAAAGACCCCGATCGTGATTTTCCCGCCCTGGATCAATAAATTCTACATTCTCGATCTCAAAGCGCAGAACAGCTTGATCAAATGGCTTGTTGAACAAGGCCACACTGTATTTGTCGTGAGTTGGGTAAACCCCGATTCGTCATACGCAGATGTATCGATGCTCGACTATGTCGAAGACGGTTACGAAACCGCGATTGCACAAGCCAAAAAGGCAGCAAAGGTCAAGAAGCTCAATCTGGTTGGGTATTGTATTGCCGGCACGACGCTTGCGTTGACGCTGGCACGTCGGGCCAAACGTGGCGAACGTGATGATATCAACTCAGCCACATTCTTTACGACATTAACCGATTTTTCGGACCAAGGCGAAGTCGGGGTGTTTCTAAACAACGATTTCATTCATGGGATCGAGGCAGAGTGCAATCGCACGGGCCTGCTGGAATCAGTCTATATGGCCAAAACGTTCAGCTATTTGCGCTCCAATGATCTGATCTATGGCCCGGCCATCAAAAGCTACATGATGGGGCAGGCACCGCCTGCGTTTGATCTGCTCTACTGGAATGGGGATAGCACGAACCTGCCGGGCACCATGGCTGTGCAGTATCTAAAAGGGCTGTGCCGGGACGATCATTTTGCCAATGGCGGTTTCAAGCTGGGAGAAGACACGCTTTACCTTCAAGAGGTTGATGTGCCGCTCTGTGCAATCGCGTGCGAGACCGATCACATCGCCGCTTGGAAATCCTCGTTTTACGGCGTGCAAAAGATGAGCAGCCCCGACAAGACTTTTATCCTGTCAGAGAGCGGTCACATCGCGGGGATCGTGAACCCACCGTCCAAAAAGAAGTATGGGCATTATACGAATACCGATATGGCCCGCGCCGCAGATCCTTGGAAGCAGAGCGCTCAGTTCAACGAGGGGTCATGGTGGCCGCTGTGGGATGCATGGCTCAAGGAGCGCTCAGATGGGACAGTAAAGGCGCGCAAACCGGGCGGCGCCAAGCATGATTCCCTACCCAAAGCCCCTGGGTCTTATGTGACAGCCACTGTAACCCGCTGATATCACGGTAATTCAGGAGTTTTATGCTGCGATGCAGAAAAAACTCTTGAAATGCCGCGGTGCAGCATATAGTTATCTTTCAGACGCACAAACCGGGAGCGCCCGGCCCGCAGATCAAAGGATAGTACAATGGCTAAGCAGCAAGATTTCACAGCGATGTTCAAAGACATGATGGGCGCATTCCCAGTCGACACAAAAGCGATGGAAGATGCATTCTCCACATCAGCGACTTTCTCTGAAAAGATGAGTGCCGTTGCTCTTGAAGCGGCTGAGAAATCTTCTGAAGTGTCCACCAAATGGACCAAGGCAACTCTGGGCAAAGTGTCAGACGTTTCCAAAGCCAAAACAGATCCCGCTGACTACACGAAAGCGATGACAGATTTCGCTTCCTTCTCTGCCGAAACAGCAGCCGAACACATGGCTACATTTGCTGAAATTGCGAAGAAAGTGCAGATGGACACGGTTGAACTCATGCTTGCCGCTGGCAAAGACATGACGGAAGAAGCAACCGCCGCAGTCAAAAAGGCCACTGACGAAGTGACCAAGACAGCGAAGAAAGCCACAGCTAAGTAAGTTTCCTGAACACGCCACATTCCTCCCATTTTGTGGTGTGATTACTGGGCGGGCCTTCGTGGCCCGCCCTTTTTTTTGTGCGTTTTTGTTTGGATATTCTGCGGTTGCGAGTTAGCGTTCTGCAACGCCGCATACGCGGACTGATGTCGGGGAGGACGCGCGCATGAGCAAAACTGAAGAACCGCTACTGATAAAGCGTTATGCCAGCCGAAGACTCTACAACACGGAAACGTCTGATTATGTGACGCTGGATGATATCGCGAGCTTTATTCGTGACGGCCGTGAAGTGCAAATCGTGGACCTAAAGTCCGGTGATGATTTAACGCGCCAATATCTTTTACAGATAATCGCAGATCACGAAAGCAAGGGTGAGAGTGTTCTGCCAGTGACCGTGCTGACGGATCTTGTGCGCAGCTACACCACACAAGCAACCAGCGTTGTGCCTGAGTTTCTTGCCGCGTCTTTTGAAATGCTTCGTGACGGGCAATCCAAGATGATGGACCAGATGGGTGGCATGAACCCAATGGCCAATATGCCGGGTTTTGATGCGATGAAGTCTCAGCAAGAGGCTTTTATGAAAGCGCTGTCTGGTGGTGGTATGGTCGGGGGCCCCGGCTGGCCGATGCCTGGTACTACCACGCCTAAGAGCGCAAGCGCGTCCGATGAAGAAGACCTTGATACAATTAAGAAGCAACTTGCTGAACTGCAGGACAAACTTTCAAAGCTCTGACCGCAGGTAGCAGAACAAACAGAAGGGCCCGTAAGTGATCACTTGCGGGCCTTTCGTTTGATTAGCTTGCTGCCATCGAGCGGCTGCGGCCCCCACCGCCGGATCCACCACGGCGCCGACGTGATCCGCCCGGCTTTCCACCCGGTGCTCCCCGTCCGCCATGTGACTGTTTTGGTTTGCCGGCTGCGCCGCCCGGTTTACCAGCATTAGGTTTCCCACGCCGATTGCCGCCACCACCATTGCGACCGCCGCCGCGTTTGGGTTTGGCTTCTTCCTGATCGCGCTTCCAAGGAAAGTTACCTTCGGCAACTGGAATGTCGCGCTTCATGGTCTTCTGGATGTCGCGCAATTCGCCCATCTCATCTGGGGCACAAAAGGCGATGGCGGTGCCATCACGGCCGGCGCGCGCGGTCCGTCCAATCCGGTGGACATAGTTATCAGGGACATTGGGCAGGTCGAAATTATAGACATAAGCAACGCCGGGAATGTCTAGTCCCCGAGCGGCCACATCTGTGGCAACCAAAATCTCTATCTGACCGTCACGGAAGGCTTTGATAGCGCGGTCGCGTTGGCCTTGGCTTTTGTTGCCGTGGATTGCAGCTGCGTTGAAGCCTTCCGCAACCAGCGATTTCATCAAACGCTCGGCGCCGTGTTTGGTCCGTGCGAAAACCAGCGCTAACTCACCTGGGTGTTTGGCCAGAAGCTTGCTCAGCAAGCCTGGCTTTTCGCCCTTGGTGAGGAAGTGGACAACTTGATCCACCTTGTCCGCGGGCTTGCCGGGAGGGGCCGTTTCAACGCGGACCGGGTCCTTGAGGTAGGATTTGGCCAGCTCGGCCATATCTTTGGGCATCGTTGCCGAAAATAGCATTGTTTGGCGGGGTTCTGGCAAAAGCGGCGCGATGCGGCGAAGCGCGTGAATAAAGCCCATATCGAGCATTTGATCAGCTTCATCCAGCACAAGATAGCTGGCTTCATCCAGTGTGACCGCGCCGCGATCGAGCAAGTCAATCAGACGACCCGGCGTGGCCACAAGAATGTCCGTGCCCCGTTCCAAACGATTGGCCTGGGCATTGATCGATACGCCACCCACCACAAGGTTGACTCTAAGGTGATTGCCGCGTGTGTAGCTGGCAAGGTTCTCTTGGATCTGCTTGGCAAGCTCGCGGGTTGGCGCAAGGATCAGCGCTCGTGCGCCTTTGCGGGGGGCTTTGCCTTCGATCTGGTTGAGATAATGGATAAGCGGAAGGCCAAACGCCGCCGTTTTGCCGGTGCCTGTCTGGGCCAACCCCATAACATCGCGACCTTCCAGCGCAAGTGGAATGGCTTTGACTTGAATTGGAGTCGGGTCGGTAATGCCTTGTTCTGCGAGCAGTTCCACCATGCGGGGCTTAAGGCCCAATTCTTCGAAATTCATTTAGATAAATCCTTGATCGTGTTTGATCAGGCGCGTGAGATCACGCGCCAGTGGCCACCCCAAAGGGTCGCGATGCAGTTGGTGACGCGCGGCTCTGAATGCCGGGGCCGGATGCCCCGCGATGCGGCTACGCGTTTGCACCCCTGCGTGATGTGGGAGCTATGAGTAGTGTGCGAGGCGGGGGCCAAACCGGCCCGGCTGCTCACGCGGCAGCGGCTCTCGCGATGGGCTTGACATGGAGGCTCCGCGGCGCCAAGTCAACTGGGCGCAGCGAAATTTATCGAAATCAAAGTCACTTAGGCGAGGTCTTTGAAAACCTGTGTGAGTGCTGCATCTAGTTTGCTGAACATTTCGTCCATTTGACCATCTGTCATGATGTAAGGTGGGCAAAGTACGATGGATTGGCCAAGCGGGCGGCAAATCAAACCATGATCGGTACATGTGTTTGCGATCCGCTCCGAGACGCTCAGGTGCCCTTCGAAAGGGGTTTTGCTGTCTCGGTCGCGCACAGCCTCGAGCGCGCCCATAAGGCCCTTGCCCCTGACCTCGCCGATATTTGCGTGGCTGGACATGATCGCTTGCATCCCGGCCTCAAAGCGCGGGATCAGCGTACGTGCCTGATCCGCCAAGCCCTCATCAAGGATCACTTCAATGGACTTCAGTGCTATGGCGCAGCCAACGGGGTGACCTGACGCGGTAAAACCATGCGGAAACTCTTCGATGGCCTCTGACGCGGCTTGCAGTCTTTCGGTCAACTCTGGTCCAAGGATGACAGCCCCCATTGGGAAAAAGCCGGCCGTGAGGCATTTGGACGAAATGATCGCATCCGGCATGAACCCGTAAGCCTCGCAACCCCAGGTTTCGCCTGTGCGGCCAAAGCCGCAGATCACCTCATCCGAGATAAGCGGGATTCCGTGTTTCTTGAGGATTGGTTGGATGGCCTGGAAATAACCAGCGGACGGGGGGATCACACCGCCTGCGCCCATCACCGGCTCTGCAAAGAACCCTGCGATCGTGTCCGCGCCTTCATGCGCGATTATATCTTCCAACTCTTTGGCAAGGCGCGCGGTGAATTGCGTTTCGCTTTCACCTTCCAGGCCCTCGCGCCAATAATGCGGGCAAGTCAGGTGCAGGAAATCCGGCAAAGGCAGGCCGAAAACCTGATTGTAAGGCTTTGCCGTCATCGACGCAGAGACAGCCGTTACACCGTGATAAGCATTCTTGCGAGTGATGATTTTGCGCCGCTGTGGCGCGCTCTCCGCCCCTCCAAGAAACCATAGCATTTTAACCATCGTGTCATTCGCTTCGGATCCAGAGTTCGTGTAGAACACTTTCCCATCTTCGAAAGGTGAGACTTCAATAAGTTTTTCCGAAAGCTGCACGGTTTCCTGTGCCATACGGCCAAAAAACGCGTGATAGCCGGGAAACTTCGCATAAGCGGCTTGGGCGGCCTCGGTCAGGCCGGGATGATCAAACCCAGCGACCATGTTCCAAAGGCCCGAATTTGCATCAAGGTAATCGCGGCCATGCACATCTGTGATATAGGGGCCGTGGCCGCCGGTGAGGATAACCGCACCGCGATCATGGATCGTGGGCAGGTCTGTGAAGCCGTAAAAGCTGTGACGGTCGGCGCGGGATTCCCAAGAATTGGGGCTGTGGTCTTTCATGGTGACGTCTTTCACTGGGTCTTTGCGGGGGCGCGAATCTTTTGCAAAAAATCGGAGCCTCCGGCGGGAGTTTTTGGATCATTGAAGCAGGCGGGCTGTGCCCATATTGCTCTGGCGCTATGCAGGCGGCGCTTTGAACCAGGACCAAAGGCCGGAATTGGTGTGAAAGGGGTCAGTCATAAACCCAGCCTATCACGCAAACCGTACCACGTCATTGCCAGAGTAAGGATCGGCGCACGGAACGCGCTTCCGCCCGGAAAGGCCGGCGTCGGGAGTTGGGACAGGGTGTCAAAGCGTTCGGCCTGACCAGCAATCGCTTCCGCAATGGTGCGCCCGGCGATGGCCGTAAGAGCAACGCCGTGACCAGAGAAACCGCCTGCTGCCAGCGTAGAGGGGCCAATGCGTTCCACAAATGGCACGCGTGTCATCGTGATGCCCAAAGTGCCGCCCCAGACGTGAGAAAAGCGTGTACCCGCAAGCTGCGGGAAAAGTGAAACCATGCGCTCGTGCAGTCGTGTTTGGATGTCTTTGGGAAAGCCGATGCCGTAATTCTCGCGGCCTCCAAAAAGAAAGCGACCATCTTCGGACATGCGGTAGTAATTCACCACAAACTTGTCATCGGCCACCGCGATATCCTTGGCCAGCACCGCGCGGTGATCGTCCAAAGGTTCGGTCGCGCCGATGAAGCTATTGATTGGGCTTACCTTTGCCGCATAACGCTTGTTTAGGTTGGGTAGGTAGCCATTGCCCGCAAGCACAATGTGATCAGCTGTCAGTTGCCCGGCATCGGTATTGAGGGTGTTACCGCTTTGGCTGTGAACGGCCGCGCGTTCGTGGATTGTAACGCCAAGCGCCTCACAGGCCCGGGCCAACCCAAGACAATAGCGCAGCGGATGAATATGGCCTGCCCCGCGATCCAGATAGCCGCCGCAATAAAGCGGTGATTTGACCAACACGCGAAAGTCATCCGGTTCAAGCCAATCCGCCTGTTCATAGCCGTATTGGGTGCTAAGGTGCTCCAATGATGCACGATGATGCGCGGCCTCACGGGATGAGTAGACGCCATGCGCAACGCCGGGCATGAACCGCGCCTCGGGCGCATGCTCAGCACTTAGCGTGCGCACCATATCTTTGGCCTCTTCAGATAACGCCCAGAGCGAGCGCGCAGTGCTCTGGCCCAGCTCCGATTCCAACGCGATTTGGTCCATATTGAAACCTGAGCCAACCTGCCCGCCATTGCGCCCAGAGGCGCCAAAGCCCACGCGATGGGCCTCAAGAACGGTGACCTGATAGCCCTTTTGCGCAAGATGCAAAGCAGCCGTTAGCCCAGTAAAACCGGCCCCCACAATTGCAACATCCGCGGTGGCGGTGCCATTCAACGGTGTGCGCTCCGGCTGAAGATCTGCGGTGTCAGCGTACCAACTTGGCGGATACGCTGCGCGCGCATCATTTCTAAAAAGTGGGTTCATGTGGTCAGCTTGTAAATTTGCCGCCGGCGTGGGCGCTGGCTTTGTAGCCCATCCTTTGGCCATTGGCCTGTCTTGGTTGTTTTGCCAACGACGCGCCCGTGGCAGGTGTCGCTTTGGTTTGCTGCGGCCTTCTTAATCGCGGCGGGGTCTTGGCGTCGTACGGTGATTTGCAAAGCGCTGTTGTGATTGCCGGCTCTTGTCATACATTCGTCAAGAGATGCTCCCGCTCCCATGGGCTGATCACATGCAGGAATTCATCATATTCTGCGCGTTTTACGATGGAATACACCCGCGCGAATTCGGGCCCGAGGATGTCATGTAGATCTGTTGCTTCGTCAAAAAGGTTGAGTGCTGCGCCAAATTCGCGGGGGATGTCGCCATCGCCTTCATAGGCATCACCGTAGAACTGCCGTGAGGGGCGTTCGTTATTGATGATCCCAAGGAGGCCCGCCGCTAGCGACGCGGCAATGCCCAGATAAGGATTACAGTCCATCCCCGCGAGCCGATTTTCGACACGCCTTGCTTCAGGATCTGAGATTGGGACACGGATGCCCGTGGTGCGATTGTCCCGCGCCCATTCAAGATTGATCGGGGCGGCGTGATCTTTCACATAGCGGCGGTAGCTGTTCACATAGGGGGCTTGCAGCGCGATCGTGCTGGGCAAATGGTTCTGAAGTCCAGCAATAAAGTGATAGAATGCGTCCGTTTCGCCGCCTTGCGGACCGGTAAAAATATTGTTGCCGTCTGCATCCAAAAACGAGTGGTGGATATGCATCGCACTGCCCGGCTCATCCGCAATCGGCTTGGCCATAAAGGTGGCATAGCAATCGTGCTTGAGCGCGGCCTCGCGGATCAGTCGTTTATAGAAAAATACCTCATCGGCGAGCTTCACAGGGTGGCCGTGGCGCAGATTGATCTCAAGCTGACCTGCACCGCCTTCTTGGGTGATGCCATCGATTTCAAGGCCCATCACCTCAGCGAAATCGTAAATATCATCAATCACTGGGCCATATTCATCCACAGCACTCATGGAATAGGCTTGGCGCGCGGCAGCTGGGCGGCCGGACCGACCCATCATGGGCTCAATCGGGCGTGCAGGATCAAGATTGCGCGCAACAAGGTAGAATTCCATCTCTGGTGCGACCATTGGCCGGAGCCCTAGCTTTTCATAGGCCGCAACAACCCGCTTGAGCACATTGCGGGGGGCAAATGGCACGGGCGTGTCGTCCTTTGCATAGGCATCGTGGATCACTTGCACGGTCCAATCCCCGGTCCACGGCGCGGCCGTTGTGGTGGAATAGTCAGGCTTCAGGATCATATCAGGCTCAGTAAACCCTTCAGGGCCCGCGGCCTCTCCCCAGCCTCCAGTAAGCGTCTGAAAATAAATCGAATTGGGCAAAAAGAAGTGCGACTGACGATCAAATTTGGATGCGGGCACCGCCTTGCCGCGCGCGATGCCGGGTAGGTCCGCAATTATGCACTCTACCTCGTCCAGCTTGCGGTCTAACAAGTAATCTTGTGTGATCTGAGGGCACTGTTTCAGCCAAGGGTTCGCGCTCATGCCGCGGCACTTTTGAAGAAGTCAGCGATATGCGCAGTCATTTTTGGGATATCCGTTGGTTTTGAGGCATTGGCATAAGCACGATCAATGATCTCTTTGGGGTAGCCGGGGTCGTTTTTGCGCGTTGCAAGCAGGTCGCGCACGAACGAGGCATCAAACTCAGGGTGCGGCTGGATTGAGCGTATGTGATCCCCATAAGCCAGCCCCGCATAGGAGCAAAAGTCCGATTGCGCTGTCGTTTGTGCGTTAGCGGGCAGGGTCATGACCTGATCTTGGTGCCACGCGGTCAGCGCAAGTTGGCCTAAGTCGTCAAATGCATATTCATGGTGCCCAACGGCCCAACCACCAGCGAATTTCTCGACGGTTCCGCCAAGCGCTTGCGCAATGATCTGATGCCCAAAGCAAATGCCAAAAAGCGGTACACGTGCCGTATCAATGCGTCGGATGAAATCGCTAAGCGGTGCGATAAAGGGTACGTCGTCATAAACACCATACTTTGACCCACCAATAAGCCACCCGTCGGCCTGCGTTGGGCTGTCAGGAAACTCCATATCAACAGCTGAGAAATGCGAGAAGCGAAACCCATGCCCAGCGAGCATGGACTCGTAAAGGGCGAAGTAAGTTCCATGCGTTCGCGAAACTTCTGGGGGAAGATGACCGCATTGGAGGATACCGATTTTCATAAAGCACCAAAGTTCGTGTAACGGCGGTAGCATAGGCTTGGCAAAGCCTGTTGGGAAGACATCAGCAAATCTCAAGCAATGCAGAGATCAGCTCTGTCTCGCTGAACTTTGCGCATTTGGCGAGGTCCTGTGCTTTGGTCCGAGCCAGATTGTCTAGCAGCTGCAGATCAAGAATGCGGGCCATGAGCGGATCGCCAAGTGCGGCAATTGCTGCCGCCATATCCGGGGCAAGACCTGGCGCAGCTGTGTCATAAGCATTGCCGATGACGGGGTGCCCAGGGTCTGCTTCATCTTCAATCCCTGTGAGCGCGGCGCCAAGAACGGCGGCAAAAAGCAGATACGGGTTCACATCCCCACCAGCCACGCGGTGCTCAAGCCTGCGCGCGGCTGCGGGTCCAGACGGTACGCGCAGCGCCACGGTTCGGTTGTCATAGCCCCAACATGCTGTTGTTGGCGCATGAGCATTTTCTACAAAACGTTCGTAGCTGTTGAGATGGGGTGCAAAGATCAGCGTGCTGAACGGCATCGCGGCAAGGCATCCGGCGATTGCGTGGCGTAGCAATGGGGCGCCTGCGTCTGTTCCATCATCAAACAAGTTTTTGCCTGCCGCATCCACAAGTGAGGCATGCAAGTGAAGCCCATTGCCGGCGTCTTGGGCAAAGGGCTTTGCCATAAACGTGGCGGAAAACCCGTGGTTGCGGGCAAACCCTTTGATCAATTCCTTCATCAGCAAGGCGTCATCTGCAGCTTTAAGGGCCGGGGCGTGGTCTAGCGTCACCTCAAACTGACCAAGTCCAGATTCCGAGGTGATCGTGGCAAATCCAAGCCCCATCGCCACTGCTCCCTCCTCAACGCTGTTGAAAAACGCCTCAAACCCATCAAGCTGGCGTAAGCCAAGCACCTGCGGATCCACAAGACGGCGGCCCGAGCGCGGATTGACAGGTGCCGCAAGCGCGCCTCCCGCCTCAACAAGATAGAACTCCAATTCAACGGCGCAGACAGCGTGCAGCCCGCGTGCCGCCAAACGCGCGAGCACCTGCATCAACGCAACACGCGGATCCCCTTGGAATGGCAGGCCTGCTTTTGTCTCCATCATTGAGAGTTGAAGGAGCGGCGCATGATCCAACCACGGCAGCGGGACGGGATCGCGATCTGCAGGGACTACCGTTCCATCTGCATCTCCGGTTTCAAACACAAGCGGGCTGTCGTCGATATCGTGGCCAAACAAATCCACGTTCAGCGCCGAAAGGGGCATCCGCGCAGGTGCGCCCAGCTTAGACGCACTGACGCGTTTACCGCGCAACTGTCCGTTCAAATCGACGGCAGCAATGCGTGCTGACAGGGCCACAGGACTATCGCATCATCATCGGTCTGAGCCGCATTTTCTTGCGCGCTTCCTGCGGCAGGTGGCGGTTCAAGCGGCGATTGACGAAGCCCATCACTCCAATCAGAACAAGCGTGAACAGGACGAAATACATTGCAAGGATCGGATACGGAACAAAGGGGTTGAAGGTTTTGTCCGCAAAATACTGTGCGTAATACAACGCGTCACCCTGTTGCCGCTGTGCCGGAAAACCGCTGAGGAAGACGAGCGTGGTGGACTGAAAAAGGAAAATACCTTCGTTGGTGTAGGCAGGCCATGCAAGCCGCAATTGCGTTGGCCAAATCACGCGCCGAAACCGCGTCCAGCCGGTCATCCCATAAGCATCGGCCGCCTCAACTTCGCCCCTTGGGACGGATTTGTAGGCGCCATAAAAGATCTCGGCAGAATAGGCGGCTGTGTTGAGAAACAGCACAATCAGCGCGCCAGCCCAGGCAGAGGTCAGCCAAGGCAAGACGCCCGCGTTTTTGAGTTCCAGGAAAATAAAATACGCAAGAAAGAATTGGATAAACAGTGGCGAGCCTCGGAAGATCAGAATGAAATAATCCGCGGGCCGGTGCAGCCACATATTTGAAGACGCTTTCCCAAGCGCCAGAAGGTTGGCCAGAAAGAAACCCGAGACAAGAGCGATAAGCCCGAAATACACATTCCAGATCATCCCAGACCCGATCAGGGTGAAGTGTTCACACAGCGTAAAACCTTCGCGGGGCAACAAGCGTTCCCCATAGCCAAGGCTCCGAAAGGCATAGGCCTGAATGGTGTCCCAACAGCTCATCTGTGTCCCTCAAATTCCTTGCAAGAAATTTGCCAAAAGTTTTGCAAACCTCTTGATGCTCCAAAGTGATGGGTCATGTGCCCCCCAGTGTCGCTTGGCCGCGGGTTAAACGAGCCGTAAGCCGAGCCAGAAGACGCTCTGAGATCCGGGTGAAAGTGAGATAAAAGATCAGCAGGAATAAGAAATACCATAGTCGCCAATCTCCATGTGGATAATCTGAAAAGCGCGCCAGTGACGTCCCGCCAAGCTCGCGGGCCCAATAGACGATATCTTCGACGCCCAAAAGAAACAGCAGAGGTGTTGCTTTGATCAGAACCATCCACAGGTTCGAAAGTCCAGGTAGCGCAAAGACCCACATTTGTGGCACTGTGATCCGCCAAAAGGCCTGGCGCGCAGACATGCCATAAGCAACGGCTGCCTCCATCTGTCCTTTGGGGACGGCCCGCATGGCTCCAAACAGGACGTTGGCCGCAAAGGATCCAAAGACAATGGAAAATGTGAGAACCGCAAGGAAGAACCCATAAACTTCATGCTGCCATTGCGGGGCAGAGGAAAGCGGTAGTTTGGCAGGATCGCAAACGATAAAATCGTTGCCTTGCCGGATTGCGTCCGTCCATTCGGGGCACAGCGCCTGATGACGCAGCCATTCAAAACCTTGATCCAAAGCAATCACAAAGAACAAAAAGAATGCGATGTCGGGCACTCCACGAACGACCGCGATATAGGCCCGGCCCAGCCATGATAGCGGCGCGATTGTTGAGCGTGCAGCCATCGCGCCACCAAACCCAAATGCCAGCGCAGTCGGGGCTGTTATCGCAAGAAGTGTTAGGACTGTGAGAAAAGACCAATAGAAAAGCGCATGTTTGCCTGTTGTAAAATAGCACGTAAACCAGCGCAGGGACTCAAGCGTCGAAGGGTCTGAGCAAAATTCAAAAATCGGTGCGGTCCTTTGGTCGCCGGAGGCCGCGTAGGGCGGCCTCCGATCTGGTAGAGTTGGCTTAGAACGTCACGCCGACGCCCCATTTTTCGATCAGAGTGTTCAGCGTGCCATCTTCTTTCATTGAGGTGATTGCCGCGTCGAATTTCGCTTTCAGCTCACCGTCGCTTTCGCGCACGCCCATGCCAACGCCGCCGCCGATAAGCTCTTCTTGCTCAAGGAGCATCAGGCTTGCGTCTTCTTCAGCAAAAGGTGCGAGGAAGGATTTGTCGGCCAGAACCGCATCCGCCTCGCCGTTGCGTACAGCGGCGATTGTGTCTTCTGGGGTTGCGAATTCAAGTACCGTTACACCAGCTGCGGCCAAAAATGACGCTTGGATGGTGTTGACCTGAGCGGCCACAACACCGCCTGCAACGTCGGCGTCCATCGACGCCGCCAGATAGGATGATGGATCAGGTTGTGTGTAGTTCTGAGTGAAATCGATCACTTCGTCGCGTTCATCAGTGATGGACATGCCTGCGATGATCGTATCGTAGTTGCCGGAAACGAGGTTAGGGATGATGCTATCCCATTCGTTTGTGACCCACTCACAGGTCAGTTCAGCGCGCAAGCACAGCTCATCACCCAATTCGCGCTCAAAGCCATCAACTTCGCCTGCGTCATTTAGGAAGTTATACGGAGGGTATGCGCCCTCGGTGCCCATGCGGATGGTTTCGGAATGGCTACCCGCAAATACGGCGCCAGCTGTAAGGGCCAGAACGGCGGTGGTTTGGATCAGCAATTTCATGTGTTTGTCTCCCGTTGAAAAGCTGTGGTTCAGGCGGATACCGCAGAAAGAAACTGCTTTAACCGCTCGGATTTCGGTGCCCCAAAGAGATCGCCCGGCGGGCCTTCCTCTTCGACAAGACCTTGGTGAAGGAATACAACGTGGTCTGACACATCGCGTGCCATTGCCATGTCATGTGTAACGATGATCATCGTGCGGCCTTCTTCGGCCAGCCCTTTGATGACGCGGATCACTTCTTGCTCTAGTTCCGGATCAAGTGCGGAGGTGGGCTCATCAAACAATAGCGCCTTAGGCTCCATTGCCAGGCCCCGCGCAATGGCCGCGCGTTGTTGCTGCCCGCCAGAAAGCTGCGCGGGGAAGACATCGCATTTATCTCCGATCCCGACCTTATCAAGGATGAGCCGGGCACGCTGCTCTACCGTCGCGCGGTCATGGCCCAGCACATTGACAGGTGCCTCCACAACGTTTTGCAGGATGGTCATATGCGCCCAAAGATTGAACTGCTGAAACACCATCGAAAGATTGGTACGCATCTTGAGAACTTGCTGCTTGTTGGCTGGGCGTCGCGCCATTCCGGAGCCCTTCCATTGAACAGCATCGCCTTCAAACAGGATTTCGCCTTGCTGGCTGTCTTCCAATAGGTTGCAACAGCGCAAAAGCGTGGACTTGCCCGATCCCGAAGAACCGATGAGCGAGATCACATCGCCCCGCTTGGCGTGGACATCAACTCCTTTGAGCACTTCGAGAGTGCCATAGGCCTTGTGCAAATTCTTGATCTCGATGACCGGTGCAGCAGTGGTCACATGGTTCCCCGTAGATGTTTGGACGAATAGGCCACGATTTTTAGGTCTTCGCAAATGGAATCGCGCGGCTGACGCTGGGTCAGGGGGGGGAGGGGATTGGCTGTGCCAAATATTTATGCGCCGGAATTCGCGCTAAACCGTGTATGTTTAATGTGCGTTTTGCGCCGGCATCCATCTGGACAAGCGCGGCACCGATCGCTTCTTGAAGCGGTGCCACCCATTCCGCTTGGCCCGTGATAAAGGGCAGGCCCGGTGTTGGTGAGGTTGTGCCAAAGATCGTCGTGCCCTCCGGTCGGCCAAGGATTTGTAAGGTAAAGCTATCGACAAAAGCGACATCGGCCCGACCTTCGGACACAGCTCTTAGCGATGCTGCGTGGCTACCCGTATGAAGATACGGAGCGCATTCATATCCTTGGGCAGCTGCCCAACCGGATTGCGATAGCGGCTCATTATAAGCCAACTTCGCGCCGGCCAGTGAAGTCAAACCGGACCGCGTGATGATTGTGGAATGGTAATATCCTGGGTCACAGCCCGGCAGCTCATAATCGGGGGTTCCGACAAGGTGAACGTGCTTATGGAGCAGCGTTCGATAAGGCAGGCTGCATGTCTGCGAGAACAATAGGTCCGGGCTGCGCCAACTCTCCCATGGGTCCGTGCCGCGGGTAAGAGGCGGCGCGTCAAAGGGCAGTGCCGCACGGACAGCTTCCCAAAACAGATCATTGGCCCAGTGAAGCGGGGCCGGATCATACATCGGAAGGTGTGCGATCATGCCTTTTGGGCGCGCTGCCGGGCCATATTGCTGTCACGGTCATTGACTCCAAGCAGGTTGGCAACAAGCCGCAGAAGCGTGTTCTCTTCGGCGTTGCGGATTCCGTCGGCCAAGACCACAGACCAAAGAGCTTCGATTACACCAAGCCGGTCCTCGTATGGTACGGCATCCTTGATTGCGCGGGTAAAGCGCACGGTGTCCGGGGCTTCAGACTCAAGCTGCTCGCCGTCGCTTGTAAGGGTTTCCGCCTCTGTAGCAGTTAGCTCATAGCGAGACGTGGCGATGGACATAATGCGCGCCCGTTCTTCGACGTCATAGCTGCCATCGGCGCGCGCAACGCGCACAAGAAGGGCTGTGAGCGCAAGCCGAGCATCAGAATCGTCAAGCTGTTCGGGTTCGGGCGCAGTGAGGCGGGAAAGGAATTGTGCAAACATAGGACCTACTTAGTGCGCGGCGCAAATGTTTGCAAAACATCATGGTGCTTCTTCATAGCCTTCAACGATCACAAGGTCGCTGTCCGCGACCGGATCACGGATTTTTTTGGCAGCTTGGTACGCATCCGAAGCATAACATGCGCGCGCGGCTTCAATGCTTGGGAACTCCAACACAACTGTGCGGGGCCGGGTGTTGCCTTCGGGCACGTCCTGTGCACCGGCGCGCACCAAAAAGCGTGCGCCAAATTCTGCAAACGGGGCGGCGTTTGCTGCGCGGTAGCGGTCATAGGTTTCTGCGTCTGACACGCTTACATGGGCGATCCAATATCCCCTGGGCATGGATTAAGTGCCGTCCTTGTTTGGCATGCCCGGCAGCACATTAGCCGCCAGAACCGTGGCTCTGTTGGTGCCGATGCCAAAGATCGTGGCAACTTTGTCGATGACTTCTTCTTCGGCGCGGTGCTTGTGTCCATCGGCCAAAAGCACCTCCCACAAGGAAATGAACATCATCTCGCGGCCTTCTTCCGAGACCTCAGACGCAATAATCCGGCTTAGCTCTGCTGTTTCGGGCATTACCTCTTCGAGCTTCTCGCAAGATGCACGGTATTTGGCGGCTTCTAGGGCGGACAACCCATTGCGCTTTGCGATAATGAAATCCATCCGCTCAAGCTCTTGATGGAGATACGCGCGATCAGCTTTGGCGACGCGCACCATCAGAGCGCCAAAGGCATGCTCAGCATCCGCTTCGGGCACTTTGGTTTCGTAGCTGGGCCTAAAGATCTCAAACAGACGCTCAAACATAGCTGATCCTTATACCAAAAGGCTGGTTTCCTTGGCCGCGCGCACAAAGTCGTGAAACAGCGGGTGCGGCGCGAACGGCTTGGATTTCAATTCAGGGTGGAATTGAACGCCAATGAACCACGGGTGGTCCTTAACCTCGACGATTTCTGGCAAACGACCGTCTGGGGACATACCGGTAAAGTGCAGGCCGCTTGCCTCAAGCTGCTCGCGGTATTTGATGTCCACCTCATAACGATGGCGGTGACGCTCTTCGATTTGAGTTGTTCCGTAAGCTTGCGCGACGCGCGATCCTTCGGTGAGCACTGCATCATAGGAGCCCAACCGCATCGTGCCGCCTTTGTCGTCTGACACTTTGCGCTCAACCTTGTGATTGCCCTGCACCCATTCCTTAAGGTGATAGACGACCGGCTCAAAACGTTTGCCGCCAGCCTCATGGTCAAATTCCTCGGAACCTGCGTCTTTGAGGTCTGCGAGGTTGCGGGCGGCCTCAATCACGGCCATTTGCATCCCAAGGCATATACCCAAATAGGGCACTTTTCGCTCGCGCGCGAATTTCGCTGCTTTGATTTTGCCTTCGGTGCCGCGCTCGCCAAAGCCGCCCGGCACAAGGATCGCATTGAAACCTTCCAAATGTGGCGCGGGATCTTCGCGTTCGAAAAGCTCGGCATCGACCCATTCAACATTTACTTTGACCCGATTGGACATACCACCGTGGGTGAGTGCCTCGGCGATGGACTTATAGGCGTCTTCAAGCTGCGTATATTTGCCCACAATGGCAACTTTCACTTCGCCTTGCGGGTTATAGATGCGATCCGCGACATCTTCCCAACGGCGCAGGTCGGGGCGTGGGGCAGGGGCGATTTGAAACGCGTCAAGCACGGCCTGATCCAAACCCTCGCGGTGATAGGCCAACGGGGCTTCATAAATGGATTTCAAATCTTGCGCTGCAATCACGCTATCGGGGCGCACGTTGCAGAAAAGAGCAAGCTTTTCGCGCTCCTTTGAGGGAATCGGCCCCTCAGATCTGCAAACCAGCACATCCGGCGCAATGCCGATGGACCGTAGCTCTTTTACAGAGTGTTGGGTTGGTTTTGTTTTCAGTTCACCGCTGGCCTTGATCCAAGGTAGCAAGGTCAGGTGCATAAATATACACTCCCCGCGAGGCTTGTCCTGGCTGAATTGGCGGATCGCTTCAAAGAATGGAAGGCCCTCAATATCACCCACTGTGCCGCCAATCTCGCACAGCATAAAATCAACTTCCTCGTCGCCGACTTTCAGGAATTCTTTGATCTCATTCGTGACATGCGGGATCACTTGGATGGTTTTCCCAAGGTAATCACCACGGCGTTCTTTCTCGAGCACGGTGGAATAGATACGCCCCGAGGACACACTGTCAGTGTTGCGGGCGGCCACGCCGGTAAAGCGTTCGTAGTGGCCCAGATCCAGATCCGTCTCAGCGCCGTCATCCGTCACAAAGACTTCACCGTGCTCAAACGGGCTCATCGTGCCGGGGTCTACGTTCAGGTAGGGGTCAAGCTTTCGTAGGCGGACTGAGTAGCCGCGCGCCTGAAGCAATGCGCCAAGGGCCGCGGACGCAAGCCCCTTGCCCAGTGACGAAACAACCCCGCCAGTGATAAATACATACCGTGCCATCCGGCATCCCCCGTCGCGTTCAAAAAGACCATAAAAGTCCTGCACCACGGGATTTGGCGAATACAGGATTCGCAGGCATCCGTCCAGATGCACCGCTAGATAATGCGCGCCTTCAACAGCGCGCCGCAAGATTTCGTGCTTGTCTCAGCCGTTATTCAGCAACTGGCAACAGCGGCTCATCATCCAAAGATGGAGGCAGCAAATCATCGCCCGCGGGTGCTGAGCTATCTGCGGCCGGAGGAAGAAGATCGCCGCTGTCTAAGACCGAACTGTTGCCCGCGTTTTGCGCTGAAATCAGCGTCATTGCCAAAGCTGCGGCCATAAAGGCTGCACCAAGCCACCAAGTAAGACGTGTCATCGCGTTGCCTTGAGCGCGGGTTTGGACACCGCCCCCGCCGCCGCCCATACCAAGCCCGCCGCCTTCGGAGCGCTGAACAAGCACGACTGCGATCAATGCGACCGCCAGCACCAGCAGAATGATAAGAACAACGTTTTGCATATGCCCGGGGCCTTTCGTCTGGACGAGCCGTATCTAGGGGCATCGCGCGGTCCCCGCAACCCTCATTCAGTGGTCAGAGTGCTTCAAACCAAACGTAACGCCGCGCGCCGAGCGGCTTAGGCGTCTACATCGTCCACGTCTGCCTGACCTGACAAGCGGCGGCGCACGATGGACCAGCTCAACCCGATCCCAAGTACAAAGGACAAGGCGACGATTCCCAGCCACAGATTGAGCGATGGATTGTCCAAGCTGAGCAGCCCAAGATCATAGGCCACCCAAAGGCAGGCCCCTACGAGTGCTGCAACAAGAAACATCCCGAATCCCCCGATCGAACGGAGCGTGGCGCGCAAATAGATCACGTAGCCGATGAACAACACCAAGCCCGCCAGCGCCACAATTGAGGTGGAGCTGTCATAGTGTTTCACTGACTGGACCACATAGTTCCATTCAGTCGGGTTATAGGTCACAGCCAAAAGCAAAAAAGCAAAGGCCCAGCGAAGAAGAAATCCTGTCATACACCCCCTTTCGCGCGCGAAAGGGTCACTCGTCAAGAATGCGTCGCAAAATTGCGGTTTCGCGCAGATGCTCGGGGGGCTATAGACGCGCGGGTTTGCACAGCGGCAGACCGGGGCTTGAAGGAGCGCAAGATGGCAAATGTAGTGGTCGTCGGCACCCAATGGGGTGATGAAGGCAAGGGCAAGATCGTTGATTGGCTCAGTGAACGTGCCGATGTGATCTGCCGCTTTCAGGGCGGCCACAATGCGGGACATACACTCGTGATTGATGGGGCGGTCTACAAGTTGCACGCATTGCCATCCGGGGTGGTGCGTGGTGGCAAGCTATCGGTCATCGGCAATGGTGTGGTGCTTGATCCGTGGCATTTGGTCAAAGAAATTGAAACCGTCCGGCAACAAGGCGTTGGGATCACCCCAGAGACGCTGATGATCGCGGAAAATACACCGCTCATCCTGCCGATACACGGTGAACTGGACCGCGCCCGCGAAGAGGCGGCGTCAAAGGGCACCAAGATTGGCACTACAGGGCGCGGCATCGGCCCCGCCTACGAAGATAAAGTGGGCCGCAGGTCTGTGCGCGTGGCTGATCTTGCTGATCCGGCAACACTTGAAGCCCGTGTGGATCGCGCGCTTCAGCATCATGATCCACTGCGTCGGGGCTTGGGCATCGAAGCTGTAGACCGCGAGGCTCTTTTGAGCGCGCTTCACGAAATTGCCGCGCAAATCCTGCCCTTTGCAGCGCCAGTCTGGAAAGTGCTGAACGAGAAACGCAAAGCGGGTAAGCGCATTTTGTTCGAAGGCGCTCAGGGCGCTCTTTTGGACATTGATTTCGGAACATACCCATTCGTGACATCCTCGAATGTGATTGCTGGTCAAGCAGCCACCGGTGTGGGTGTTGGTCCAACGGCCATCGACTATGTGCTTGGCATCACCAAAGCCTACACAACGCGTGTGGGTGAGGGGCCTTTCCCCACTGAATTGGAAGACGCAGATGGCCAAATGCTTGGCGAGCGGGGCCATGAGTTTGGGACAACAACAGGCCGTAAGCGGCGCTGTGGCTGGTTCGATGCCTGTCTTGTGCGTCAAACCTGCGCCACGTCTGGTGTGACCGGCATTTCGCTGACCAAGCTTGATGTGCTTGACGGTTTTGAAGAGCTCAAGATTTGCGTTGGCTATGATCTTGATGGCGAACGGCTTGATTACCTCCCGACTGCTGCAGACAAACAGGCGCGCGTGACGCCAATTTATGAAACGATCCCCGGATGGTCAGAAAGCACCGCCGGTGCACGGTCTTGGGCGGATCTTCCCGGCGCCGCGATCAAATATGTGCGCCGGATCGAAGAGTTGATCCAATGCCCCGTGGCGCTAGTGTCTACCTCACCAGAGCGCGAGGATACGATCCTTGTGACGGATCCGTTCGCAGACTGACGAACCCAAATGGAGCGTGGCAGATGGCAATGAGTTACAAGGCGCGCAAGCGTTGGTCCCTTTTGATCCTAGTCGTGGCCCTGCCTGCCTATATCGTGGCGATGGTGAGTCTTATGAACTGGCTGTTTCCGGACCCGCTTAACCCTGCGCCTTTCCTGCTGGAGCTGGCGATTTATATCGGGCTGGGTGTGATTTGGGCCTTCCCGCTAAAATCGGTCTTCAAAGGCATCGGCCAACCCGATCCAGACGCGCAGAACAACACCGGGGGCGCATGACGCCCTTTCGCACACTTGAATAAACTAAAAAGCCCCGGCGATTGACCGGGGCTTCTTCATTGGAACGGTTGATGCTTAGCCAGCGGCACGCAACTCGCGCGCTTCAGGCTGGTAGCGTGTGCTGTCTGTCACCTCAAACTGACCGCCGCGCACTTTGTGGAGCCTACCTTGACGGAGCAGCGTGCCAAAGGCGCGCAGACCGTCTTCGCGGGTAAAGCTGCCTTGGGGCATGGCTTGCTGCACGACGCGCATGACTTGTGGGCGTGAGAATACGTCATTTCCGTCCGCGTGGGTCAAATAAGCCGCTGCGGCCTCAAGGATTTCGGGCAGCCCTTCAGCGCCTGCGGATTGCGCAAATCCAGCGAAGCCTTGGGCCTCAGTAGGCGCAGGCGCAGCTGTGCCGGCGGCCACGCGGCGTGGACGGACCGGCTGAGCAGAAGCCTTTTGTTCCACTTCTTCCTGTGGCGCGACGTCAACACGCTGTGCAGCGACAAGCTTCAGCGGAGCGGGATCGGGCCGTTTGCTGCGCTGTTCGGCGGGTTTTGGCGCGCGCCGGGGGCGCACAACATCCGACAGATCTTTGCGGTAATCACCCTCAGGATCGTCTTTTGCATCCGGAGCGTCACCCATCGAACGTGCAGCCTGCGTTGCAGCTACAGCGGCCTTCAGATGCGCATATACATCGCGGCGATTTTTATTCTCAGGCTCACCTAGCTTTGCGTCTGCTTTGTCCATTAGGCGCCCAACGGACACTTCGCTGTCTTCAAATGAACGCGAAGTCTGATCGTCGTCATTGTGGGAGTCCCCATAAACAATCGTCCGATCATCGTCCGCATCCGCCTCAGACTCAGCGCGCGCTAAATCATGCGGCGTCGGGGCGGCTTCCGGTGTTTTTGCTTGGGTCGTTGGCGCGTCTAAATCCGTGGCGTCAGATTTTTTCACCTCTTTCTCAACCGCGGCTAATGTCGCCATTAGTTCTGCTTCGTCCTTGTCGGACAAGGTTGACTGAAGGTCTGCTTCATCAGCCGCATCTGCAACTTCAGCTTCAGCAAAGATCCTTGGCGCGGCGGCTTTGGCTTGTGCCTCTTTTGCTGGCAGAACCTCTTCGGCCTGAGCCTTGGCGGCACTTTCGGGCGAAGGCTTCAATTTCGCGCCAGACTTTGCCATAGCGGCTTCAAAATCGGCGCGTTTCATTTTTAGAACGCGCGGGCGGGCCGGATCAGCGGCTTCAGCCGATTTAGCCAATGCCTCTTGCACATCTTCTTTTGTGACTTTTTCTTGTGTCACTTCGGCGGGGGTCTCAGGCGTTTCGATAGGACGGTTGTCTTCTACCGCCTGTTGCGCTTTTTCGGTGGGGGCCTGCGCCTCGGCTTCGTCAGGGGCCCCTTCCGAAAAATCCTCGGCGTGTTCATCCTCGGAATACTCGGTTCGCGGCCTTGGTGCAGATGCGCCAGCACCGACAACGGATTGGATGCGGCGCAGTTTTGCGGCAAGGCTATCGGAGTCAGAAGCCTCAGTTTGCGGCTGCTGCTGCTTGGTCTTTACAGTCTCAGGCTGTTCCTCAACGGCGCGCATGTCTTCGTTATCGGGTAGGTCCGGTTGGACGTCCGCCTCAACCTCTTCCAATTCAGAGGTCTCGGTCACGTCCAGCTCTGGCGCGTCACGTTTGTTTGTTTGAAGCACGTCAGTTTCCGGCACTGACCGAGCCTCAAGAGCTACTTCCTCTGCAAAGCCAGCCTGATCTTCAACAAGCGTGTTTTGAATGTTGGCTGCCAGCGCTGCCGCATCTGAACGGCCCTCTTCTTGAATACCAGAAGCAACATCTTCGGTTTGGGTGCTCGCGTCTTCGCGATCGGCGACAGCCACAGTATCTTCGGCGTCGCCCGTCAAAAGGTGATCTACCGCAGGGTGGTCCTCAACATCTGGCTCTGCGTCTAGCGATTCTTCAGAAAGACCCTCTTCGACATCCGTCTTTTCTTGAAGCAACTCATTGATCGGAGCGTCGATGGATTCATCCGTCAGATCCGTCGCGCCGCCTGTCGGTACCAATTCCTGAGGTGCTGGTGTCTCGGCGTTGCTTCCGGGCGTCAGGATAACGGTATTCCCGTCCGCACGCGCTTGCACGCTCTGCGCCATTTCTTGCGCGGCAATCCGGCCAAGAAGATCGGCGTCAGGCTGCGGGGGTTCAGCGCCGAAAAAGCGGTCATTTGCGGCCAGATCGCGGAAATACTCTGCGATAGCCTTCATTGTCCCGAAACTATCGTCGAACCCTTCAAGGGTGCAGGAAAACGTCCCGTAGGAAACTGTAAGAACTTTGTTGTTCGCAACCATTTCAATCGCTCACTTATATCATTTCTAGCCACTCGATTGCATTTGTTTACCATCTTGGCGGCTGTGGACTGAGCCGGAACCGGGAAATTTGTCGTGTATTTTCGTGGCGAGACTGTGTTCTGGTCCCTCAAAACCCTGCAAACATCCCGGATTGCCCTGAATTAACCTTGATATGACCATGATTCGCCCGATTCTTGAAACTGATGCCCCCGTAACGCTAGTGGGCGGGGGACAGGCTAACACCACATTGCTTGCCAAAGCGTTGTCGTTTGGACCGATTCTTGTATGCGCTGATGGGGGGGCACGGCTTGCCGCGCAAGCAGGGCTCCTGCCTGCGGCTGTGATCGGCGATTTCGACTCTCTTGGCGACTTGGAGCTGCCAAAGGAGCGGCTACATTACCTTCCCGATCAGAACAGCACGGATTTCGAAAAGTGCCTGACCCATATTGCGGCCCCGCTTTTTATCGGGGTGGGCTTTCTTGGGGGGCGGTTGGATCACCAACTTGCTGCGATGACAGTGCTGTTGGGCGAGGAGCGCCCAGTGATCCTTGTGTCTGAGCGCGAGTGCGCCTTTGTTGCACCGGCCCAAATGCAGCTTGAACTGCCACCCTCAAGCCCGATTGGGTTTTACCCATTGCGCCAAGCACGGTTAACCACGCGCGGTGTGCGCTACCCGCTAAAGAATGCAAAAGTCGCACCCGATGGTTTGATCTCAACCTCCAATCATGTGGAGGCAGGCCAGGTGGAGGTGTTTACAGATCGTCACGCGGTTCTGGTGACGCTGCCATTGGGCGCGCTTGAGGCGGTGCTTGTGGCGCTGAGCGCTCCCGGAAAATGATATAAAGGCCCGCTGCCATCGTCACCACGATCCCCAACGCGGCAAGCCCATTGGGCAGGTCCTGAAAGATCGCAAAGCCAATGATCGTTGCAAACGGGATCTCCAAGTATTGCATCGGAGCGACGGTTGCTGAGGGTGCAAAGCGCAAAGACCATGTCATTAAAAGATGCGCGGCGGAACCGATCATGCCAGTCGCAATAAGTAGCCATACCTGCCACGCGTCTGGCGGCACAATGCGAACGTCGCTCAGCCCGATCCATCCGCCTAGCAAAAGCACAGGCAGCAAAATCGCAACCGCTAACGCGCCTGATGTTGCTTGGAGTGCGACAGGGTCAACGTCTTTGGCGATTTGACGGGTGATCAGCATAAAGAGCGCAAAGATAACGGCCACACCCAGAGGCAGCAATGCCGCAAACCCAACAGCCGCAAAGCTTGGTTGAATGACCATAAGCGTCCCGCAGAAACCGATCCCGCAAGCGATGATCCGGCGTGGGCCAACCGTTTCATCCAGAAACCACCATCCTAAAAGAAGCATCAGGAACGGCATGACAAAGGCGATGGCGATGGCATCTGCAAGCGGAAGATAGCGCAGCGAGGTAAACATCATCGTAATGCCAGCGATATGCAGCAACGTCCGCAGCACAATCGGTCTACGGTGTTCGGGCTTTGGGATCAATGAAGCACCGTTGACCGCAGCCAAAGGGCCAAGGATGATAATTTGCGCTGCAAAGCGCACTAAAACGATCATTCCAATCGGCAGTACAGCCCCAAGGATTTTACCCAGAGCATCGCCAAACGGGGCCAAGGCGCAAAAGCCAAGCATCAAAAGCACCCCCAGAAAGGGCCGGTCCTGTGATGTCATATTTTGAGAAGTCATGCGCATGCTTAGGCACATGGCTGAGGAATGAAAAGCGTGGCGTCACGTTTCTACGCCTGTCTTTGCGTGTCGGGCATGTTTAGCAGTTGGGAATGTTCACCGCCAAGCCGCCCAGAGATGTCTCTTTGTATTTTTCGCTCATATCCGCGCCGGTTTGGCGCATGGTCTCAATACACGCATCCAGCGGGACAAGATGGCTCCCATCCCCGCGTAAGGCGAGTGAGGCCGCGGATACGGCTTTGATGCAGCCCAGCCCGTTGCGTTCAATACAAGGCACCTGCACCAATCCTTTGACTGGATCGCAGGTCATTCCAAGATGATGCTCCAGAGCGATCTCGGCGGCATTCTCGACCTGCTCAGGAGAGCCGCCCATTACGGCGCATAAACCCGCGGCAGCCATCGCCGCGGCACTCCCAACCTCAGCCTGGCAGCCACATTCCGCGCCCGAAATTGAAGCATTGTGTTTGACCAGCCCTCCGATCGCTGCGGCCGTTAGCAGAAAATCAGATACTTTCGATGGGGTTGCGCCCGGCACGTGGTCTAACCAATACCGTAGAGTTGCGGGGATCACACCTGCAGCTCCGTTGGTTGGAGCGGTCACGACTTGACCACCCGCCGCGTTCTGCTCGTTCACGGCCATCGCATAGACGCTCATCCAATCGTTGATCGTGTGAGGCGCGGTCAGGTTCATGCCACGTTCCGCCAAGAGGGCCTTGTGAATGCCACGCGCCCTACGATTGACCTGCAACCCGCCGGGCAGAATGCCTTCAGAGGCCAGCCCGCGATCGATGCACTCTGACATGACCTGCCAAACTCGCAAGATTCCATCTTCAAGCGCTTGCGCACCTATTCGAGTTAGCTCATTCGCACGCTTAAGGTCTGCAACGGTTTTGCCCCCGCTGCGGCACATGTCCAGCATCTCAGTTGCGCTTGCGAACGGGTAGGGCACAGCCGGTCCATTATCGGCAGCGGCACCCGCAGCTAGCTCGGCCTCGGTTAAAACAAATCCACCACCAACGGAATAATAGGTTTCTTGCAGGATAACATCACCTTGGGCATCCGTTGCTTTAAGGATCATGCCATTGGCGTGTCCTTCCAATGCGGGGCCGTAATCAAACGCTAAGTCTTGATGTGGATCAAAAGCCAGCGGCGGCAGACCATCCACCTCAATCACGCCCGTTGCGCGGATGGTAGCCAGCGTGGCCTCAGCGGCATCTGCGTCATATGTTGCGGGCTCAAACCCGGCCAGCCCAAGGATGGTCGCGCGGTCTGTTGCGTGCCCCACACCGGTAAAGGCCAATGATCCGTGCAACGAGGCCCGCAATCCGGCTGGTTGAAACGGGCTGCTGCGCAAGGTTTCAAGAAAGCAGGCCGCAGCCACCATAGGGCCCATTGTGTGAGACGAAGACGGGCCGACGCCGATCTTGAATATATCAAAGACAGATAAGAACATTCCCCCCATGTAGTCCTGTTTGTAAAGTGGGGCCGCGCAAATGCGACGTTGAGCGCAGAAATCGCGCCGTGTTTCGAAAAACCGCCTTTGAGCCGTTAAAGATTTGGTAACTTTGTTCTTGGTATGTTCGGGACATGAAGCATGCTCTGATCCTCACCCTTTCTTTGGCTCTTTGGGCTGTACCGTCTTATGCTCAGGAGCGGGCCGCTGATGTAGCGCGCGTCATTGAGGCGCGGGTGGGGGCTGATCGCGTTGCGGAATGGATCAAAGGCGCGGATTGGGTGATCGAAGAATTGGTGGAAGTTGCTTATGGCTATGCGCCTTCCCAAGAAGTGACAGAGGCTGCAATCCAGTCTTTTGTCCGCCACGGACGGGCTGGCGCTCGGGCTCGCGCATTCAAAGATATATGGAGCGCGGATTTGGATGGGGATCTGTCAGTTACACGCACGGAGATCGCTGAGATTGCGTTGGCGCTTTCTGGATTTCAGCGCGGGATGTTATGGACGCGTCACCGCCGGGCTGATGCCAATTCAGATGGAACCGTAACGCTTGATGAACTCAGCACATATGCCGAAACCCGCGCATTACGCTATCTGTCAGAGACGCGCGCCGATGCCCTGAACGACGCACTTGCGCTTGATCTGGATGGCAATGGTGCCGTCAGCGTCGAGGAAGCGGAACGCGCTTTGATGCTGTTGGCCCAAGCGCATGGCGCCTTGCAGTCCACAACAGCACCGGCAAGCCAGGATGACGATGCCTAAGCCAGTGCCGACGCACCTTTTGCAAGCCAGCAAAGCCAAGCCATAGACGCGCGGCCCTGAGTTCCTTAATAAAGTCTGCGCAAGCGCTGGTGCATTTGGTCGCCAGCGATGGACAAACAGGACCTCAGCCATGGCCGGAGAGCTTTCCCCCATCGACACGGCAAAGTTTGTTGCCGCCAAGCGGGCCTGTGATTTTGTTGAAAACGGAATGAAAGTCGGGCTTGGCACCGGATCAACCGCCGCATGGCTGGTGCGCTGCCTTGGTGAAATGGTCCGTGAAGACGGCCTCTTGATCAAAGGCGTTCCGACCTCAGCCCGAACAGCGGCCCTAGCGCGGGATGTTGGAATCGAGGTGATGTCCCTTGATGAGGCCAAGTGGTTGGACCTGACGATTGATGGCGCAGATGAGTTTGATGGAGATCTTAACCTGATCAAAGGCGGCGGTGGCGCGCTTCTGCAGGAGAAAATAGTTGCAACCGCATCGGACCAAATGCTGGTCATTGCCGATATCTCAAAGCAAGTCGATACATTGGGAGCGTTCCCATTGCCGGTCGAATTGATCCCGTTTGGCTGGCAAACGTCCAAGGCATTGATCGAAGAAATGCTGAGTGCGATGGACGTTTTGGGCCAACGCACATCCTTGCGCATGAATGGTGACGCGCCTTTTGTGACGGATGAGGGCAACCACATCCTTGACCTTCATCTCAACAGGATCGGCAATGCGCGCCAGCTGGCGATGACACTTAATCAGATACCCGGCATTGTTGAAAATGGGCTCTTTATGGATATTTGTGATGTCGTGGTGGTTGGCTACGGTGATGGCCGTGTCGAGGTTCGCGATATCAACGATGGCACTGTGCAAGAGGACAGGATCAACTTTGTTGAAAGTGACAATCTGTTTTTCGACCTGATGGATTGATCACGTGGGGCAACTGTCCCCTGCTACAGACGCTTTGGACTTCAATTGTTTGGCATCGACGCCCCAGGAGAGCCCAATTGCCGCCAAAGGCAAAGCGCCATCAAAGGCTGTGTCTGGCAAATCCTGATCGGCTATGGTCTATGGCTCTTGGAACAAGGCACGAGGACCCGCGCAATGGCAGATTTTGACTTTGACCTTTTCGTCATTGGCGGTGGCTCTGGTGGTGTGCGTGCGGCACGCGTGGCTGCTGCAGGCGGCGCGGCTGTCGCTTTGGCCGAGGAAGATCGCTATGGTGGCACCTGTGTGATCCGTGGCTGCGTGCCGAAGAAGTTGATGGTTTTCGCGTCCACCTATAGCCAGGCATTTGAGGAGGCCCGCGAGTATGGCTGGCAAGTAACCTCGGGCGCGTTTGATTGGTCTGCGTTCCAAACCCGGCTTGAGGGTGAGTTGGACCGGCTTGAAGGTGTGTACCAAAGGCTGCTCGATACGTCCGGTGTCACGCGGTTTTCCCAACGCGCCGTGCTCAAGGATGCTCATAGCGTTCAACTCGCCGATGGCACTGTAAAATCAGCAAAGCATATTCTGATCGCAACAGGCGGCCACCCTGTTAAACCGGACCTGCCCGGCGCTGAGCTTGGCATCACGTCCAATGAGATTTTTCATCTGGAAGATCTGCCCAAACGGATCCTTATCATTGGCGGTGGCTATATCGCCTGTGAATTCGCCGGGATTTTGAATGGTTTAGGTGTTGAGGTTTGCCAATGGTACCGTGGCGCACAAATCCTGCGCGGTTTTGATGATGAGGCGCGAGGGATGATTGCGGACGGAATGATCCAGCGCGGTGTTGATTTGCAACTGGGCACAAACATTCTGGAGATGGGCCGTGCCGAGGATCGGGACAACGCATCTGGCAACGCACCGGCGTTTGATGGCACTCCCGGAACGGGCGGTCCGATTTGGGTTAAGTCCACAAATGGTGACGAAATGGTTTTTGATCAGGTCATGTTTGCCACGGGCCGCGCCCCCAACGCACGCCAGATGGGGCTCGAGGCTTTGGAGATTGAGATCGGGCGTCGTGGCGAAATCAGCGTGGATCAATTCAGCCAAACCGCCGTGCCTTCTGTGTATGCTATCGGTGACGTGACAAACCGCGTGAACCTTACACCGGTGGCGATCCGTGAAGGTATGGCCTTTGTTGAAACGGTCTTTAACGGCACGCCCACACCCGTGGATCACGAGTTGATCCCATCGGCTGTCTTCACTCAGCCGGAATTTGGAACGATTGGCCTGAGCGAAGAAGATGCGCGGGCCAAAGAACCGATTGAGGTCTATGCAACATCGTTTCGTGCGATGCAGCAGTCCTTTGTGGACCGTGAGGACAAAGTGCTGATGAAGTTGATCGTCAGCGTCGAAAGCCGCAAAGTGCTGGGCTGCCATATCGTCGCAGATCACGCGGGCGAAATGATCCAGCTTGCAGGGATCGCGGTGAAGATGGGCGCAACAAAAGAGGATTTTGACAGGGTCTGCGCGGTACATCCAACGATGTCCGAGGAGCTTGTCACAATGAAAACTCCGGTAAGAATAAGCTAATGCCGGTTGATTTTCTGCACAAGAAACACACTTAAACAAGCAACTCACCCAAACGTGCCAACCAAGAGGAAGACGACCCATATGGCTGGAAATAACGGCGGCCCCTGGGGGGGCGGCGGCAACTCAGGCGGAAATCGCGGCGGCTCGGACGGTGGAAACCGTTCTGGTGGCAACAATGGCGGCGGACGTGGTTCCGACAACCCGCAGATCCCAGAGATCGATGAAATCATGAAAAAAGGTCAGGAGCAGCTGCGCGTCCTAATGGGCGGCCGCGGAGGCAACCGATCTGGTAATAATCAGGGGGACGGCCCGTCCTTTGGGAAAGGCACACTTGCACTTGGGGCGCTGGCGCTCTTGGTGGTTTGGGCGCTGAACTCCTTTTACACGGTGCGCCCCGAAGAGCAGTCCGTTGAACTGTTCCTTGGCGAATACTCCTCAACTGGCAATCCCGGTTTGAATTTTGCGCCGTGGCCCGTGGTGACCGCCGAGGTCATCCCAGTCACTCGCGAACAAACGGTTGAAATCGGCACAGGCCGCACAGGCGGCGACGCCGGCCTTATGCTCACCGGTGACGAAAACGTAGTGGATATCGATTTCCAGGTTGTCTGGAACATCTCTGATCCCGCGAAATACTTGTTCAACCTCGCAACCCCGCCTGAAACGGTGGCTGTTGTGGCTGAATCGGCTATGCGAGAGATTATCGCGCAATCGCAACTTGCGCCGATCTTGAACAGGGACCGTGCCGTCATTGCTCAGCGATTGGAGGATTTAATCCAATCAACGCTGAATGGCTATGACGCAGGCGTGAACATCATTCGCATCAACTTTGACAAGGCCGACCCGCCCGAAGAAGTGATCGCATCGTTCCGTGACGTTCAAGCCGCTGAGCAAGAGCGTGACCGTCTGCAAAATGAAGCGGACGCATACGCAAACCGCGTTTTGGCTGAAGCCCGTGGTGAAGCAGCACAGGTTCTTGAGCAGGCCGAAGGCTATCGCGCCCAGGTGGTCAACGCAGCCGAAGGTGAGGCCAGCCGCTTTACCGCCGTTTTGAACCAATATGAAATCAACCCAGAAATCACGCGCAAGCGCTTGTACCTAGAAACGATGGAGCAGGTTCTGGGCCGCGTAGACAAGATCATTATTGATGATGCTGCGGGCGGCGGACAGGGCGTTGTGCCGTATCTGCCATTGAATGAACTGCGCCGCTCAACGGCGGGAGGGTCCAACTGATGCGCCGCACCACTTACCTTATCCCCGTTGTTGTCGCTGTTGTGGCACTTGCACTGTCGTCCATGTTCATTGTGGACGAGCGTCAAAAGGCGCTGGTTCTGCAGTTTGGTCGTGTGGTCCAGATCAAAGAGGATCCGGGCCTTGGCTTTAAAATCCCGCTTTTTCAAGACGTTGTTCGGTATGATGACCGGATCCTTTCCATTGATGTGGATCCGCTTGAGGTCACGCCGCTGGATGATCGCCGTCTTGTTGTTGATGCGTTCGCTCGTTACCGGATCGCTGATCTCGAACGCTTCCGTCAGGCCGTTGGTCTGGGTGGCGAAGTGTCCGCTGCCAACCGCATGGACGGTATCTTGCGTGACCAATTGCGCGCCACGCTTGGTTCTGTGTCATCAAATGACATCCTAAGCTCTGACCGTCTGGCGTTGATGCTCCAGATTCGGAACGGGGCCGCCGAAGAGGCTGAAGCGCTGGGCATTAGTGTGGTTGACGTTCGCTTGAAGCGGACTGACCTGCCGCGCGAAAACCTTGAAGCCACGTTTGAACGGATGCGTGCAGAACGGGTGCGTGAAGCGACGGATGAACGGGCCCGTGGTCGTGAGGCCGCGCAGCGGATCACTGCTCAGGCAGACCGGACCGTGGTTGAGCTTGTCTCAGACGCTGCCCGCCAAAGCGAGATTATTCGCGGTGAAGCGGATGCTGAACGGGAACGTGTCTTCGCAAACGCGTTTGGCGCAGACCCAGAGTTCTTTGAATTCTATCGGTCGATGACCGCCTACCAGCGGTCGCTGCGCGGAAATAACTCCACAATGGTTCTGTCGCCGGATAGTGAGTTCTTTAACTATCTGCGGTCCGACACTGGCGCGTCTGCGTCTGAATAACAGCAGATGGCGTGGATTTTTCTAGCCCTCGGGCTGGTCTTATTGGTGGAGGGGCTGGTGTACGCACTGGCCCCTTCGCTTGTTGAACAGATGCTTGCCGCTTTGCGCGCCTTGCCGATGGACATTCGACGGCTGATTGGCCTTTTGTCGCTCACGGGTGGCGCGACTTTTGTGCTCTTGGCCGTTTGGATCGGGCTGTGATCGACGCATAAACCCCTTGTTGCGCGGGTTTTTGCAGATCACTGTCCAATCACAGTGGAGTGATCCAAATTTTCTGCCATTTGCGTTGCAAGCATGCCACCCTACATCAAGAGTAGTCAGGCGCGGGCAACCGCCGCGCCAAAAGGTTTCAAAGGAGTAGTCTATGACACCTCGAGCAATTGCCATCGCCAAACCGCGCCAGAACTCAAGCCCTGCGCGGGCGCTTTGGTTGGCCACATTGGCCATCGCGTTGATGCTGGCGCAAACACTGTCCTTGCGCGCGCAAACGGCGCCGCCAAGCTTTGCCGATCTCGCGGAGCAAGTCAGCCCGTCTGTGGTGAATATCACAACGGCCACGGTGGTGGCTGGACGCACAGATGACGCCCCGCGCGGCATTGTGCCGGAAGGCTCACCTTTTGAGGACTTCTTTCGCGAATTTGAGGACCGCCGCGACGATGACGGTGACCGGCCCCGCCGCTCTTCGGCACTGGGCTCGGGATTTGTGATCTCCGAAGATGGGTACATCGTGACGAATAACCACGTCATTGAGGGCGCGGATGAGATCATGATCGAGTTCTTCTCCGGCGAAGAACTTGAGGCAACGCTTGTTGGTACAGATCCCAACACCGATATCGCGCTTCTTAAGGTTGAAGCCGGCGCGCCGCTGCCGTTCGTCCCTTTTGGCGATAGTGACATTGCCCGCGTAGGAGACTGGGTGATCGCGGTCGGTAACCCTCTGGGGCAGGGCTTTTCGGTCTCTGCTGGCATCGTCTCTGCTCGTAATCGGGCGCTTAGCGGCACCTATGATGACTATATTCAGACGGATGCAGCCATCAATCGGGGTAATTCTGGTGGTCCGCTCTTCAACCTTGAGGGCGAAGTGGTCGGCGTGAATACCGCAATCTTGTCCCCCAATGGTGGCTCGATCGGTATCGGGTTCTCGATGGCATCAAACGTAGTGACCAATGTTGTCGAACAGCTGCAAGAGTTCGGTGAAACGCGCCGTGGTTGGCTGGGTGTGCGCATTCAGGACGTCACTCCGGATATGGCTGAGGCAATGGGCCTGCAAAGCGCCGCGGGCGCCGCTGTCACTGACGTGCCTGATGGGCCCGCCAAAGCTGCAGGCATAATGACCAATGATATCATCATCCGCTTTGATGGGTTTGAAGTCACAGACACGCGCGCATTGGTCCGCATTGTCGGAAACAGCCCCGTTGGCAAAACCGTGCCTGTGGTTGTTCTCCGCGATGGCCGCACAGAAACACTGCAGGTTACATTGGGTCGCCGTGAAACGGCGGTTGCTGTTCCGGCTGCGGCACCAGCTCCTGAAGAAGAGGACAGCGACATGTCCGAGATGGAGACGCTTGGCCTGACGCTGACGCTGCTGGATGATGAAGGCCGTGAGGCACTGGGCGTTGGCGATATTGAGGGCGTGTTGATTGCCGCCGTCGACGAAGGTTCTGAAGCGTTTGAAAAGGGTTTGCGCCCCGGTGACGTGATTACAGAAGCTGGTCAGGTCGCTGTGACATCCCTGTCAGCATTTACAGCGCAGATCGACAGCGCGCGCGACGCGGGCCGTAAATCTGTGCTCCTCTTGGTGCGCCGGGGTGAAGACCCGCGGTTTGTTGCGATCTCGCTTGAGTAAGCCGCGCTACATCAGAATGATCGAAAAAGTGGACCGGACCAAATTTTTTTGACTGCGGGTCGCTCTATTTTAGAATGATCCGCCAGTTGATCCGGTTCCATTTTTTCGGCTTTTCGGTCTCAATTGAGGTGGTGAAGCCGCCGCCGCTGATCTGGTGGCGGGCGCTTGTCACTTAGCATAGGCCACTCACCCAAATCCTGAGGCCCAGTGCGATGATCTGACCCTCAGCCGCGACCGCTGGACCGCCTGGCATCGTGATGCTGAGGGTATCATCCCCTCGCTTGAACTGATCGAGTTTGGCCGTTGTGGCGCTTGACGCCTCGGCCTTGGTGGAGTGGACGTGGCGCAAGCGCTTTACCGGCGATCCCTAGCCAGCGGTCACAGTCTCTTTCTGGCCCGTTTCCTCATTGTGCCAGTGAGCCCCCACTGCCTTTAAGTTGCCACGGCTGGCCAAGGTCATAGACCAGCGCAGCTCACCGCTCTTGGTGATTGGGCGCGGGATCGTGGGGATGCCGCTGGCGGTTTTGCCCACACCCTTACCTATAAAGAGGAGCGCCTTGCCTTTGACGGTGGCGATGGCGTCATGATCCTTGGCGATCCTTGTGAGAAAGTTGATGTCGCTCTCGTCGGTCTGATCGAGGTGCGTATATAGAAAGGGCTTTAGCGCCTCGGCCACCTTGGGCTCCAGGTCGTGCTCACCCGCGATGGTGCCCACAATGTCCTCGATGGTCTTATCATCCCAGTTGCGGGTCTTTTGCTCTTTGATCGATCCACTCAGGTTCATGGCCTTGCCACGAATCGTCACCCGATCTGGCGGGCCTTTGGCCGCCACCTCATCCGCTGTAAACATGCCCATCATCATGAGGCTCGTCTCTTTATACCCCATGAACACTATGAGCAGCGCACCAAGCAAGGGGAGCGCGATGGCGTTGTCGCGATCATCGAGGGTTACCTCCAACGTGTCAGACTTAAAGCCCGCCTCATCTTTAACCACCAGGCTAAGGAGGCGATTCCCGATCTGGCTGGTGATGTTGATGCCCGCTGCGATCACTTTGAAATCAGGGGTCATGCGATCAATCCCAGAGATCAAGACCGGCCCATACGCCGCCAGCCCAGGGTTGGCCGCAAGGGCATCCTCGACACTATAAGCCGCATCTCCATAGTGCTTGGCGCACACTTGATCCAAGACATCACCATCCTTGGTGCTATAGATCATGTCAGTCTCGCAATTGTTGAAAGCGTTGCGAGGGCACAGCCAAAGTCGCCAAACCCGGCCTCAGCGCCGCCATATTCCTTTAGCGTGATCGAAAAGACGATCACGCGAGGCGCACCATCGGCCTCCAGTTCGCTCTTGGTCTCGTCGATCTTGAGGATCACCCAATCGCCCAAGACAATGCCACCATAGCGCACCAAGAGCACCAGAGGCTTGCCGCGATCCGGCCTGGGCACGCATGAGATCGAGCTGGCCATATCAGCCTGTCCAGTAGGCAGGATTTCACCTGAGAGGGTGATCTGATCGGCACCAGACCCCACGAATTGCTGGCCAGGCTTGCGCCCGATCCGGTCTTTCTGTTTCCAGCGATAGGTCGAAACCCGCTTGAGCTTTTGATAAGCGGCAGTATCCAGCATGAACGGATAAGCGCCGAGCATCATCATCACCTTAGTCAAGCAAAAAGCCCCCTAAGATCGCCCTGTGCGCGATCGCGGGCATCGCTCAGCTCGGCGCGCACGGTTACCCGAACCTTATCAAGATCGACACCACCCTCAAAGGCCAAAGGCATGTTGTATCGGGGCGAGAAGGTAATCGGGCCACGCTGAGTGACCGAGCCACCAGCCGCCGCCACCGTTGCTATCGCGGGCATGGGCGCACCCGTGATCCCATAAAGGCTAATGCCGCTCACCGGATCGCGGGTGCGCGTGGCCATGTCGAGCATGTTGCGCAAGGCGCGGTTGTGGGCGATGAAGCCGCCCTCGGTGCGATACTCCAGCTCTGGGCCTTCCTCGCCCGTGAGAAGCCAGCCAGACCGAAAGGCTCCGCCCTTGGCTTTGGCTTGAATTGGGGGGCCGTCGGTGTTGGCGACAGGTGCACCGCCGGGCAGGCTGCGCAAAGATGCCGAGAGCCGCGCCACCTTGTCCAAGGCCGCATCCACCAAGGCGGTGTTGATCTCTGGCGTGGGCTCGGTCAGTGAGAGAATCTGGAGCGCCTGGCCGAGCTCATCGGACCTGGCGCGGGCATCCTTTAGCTCGGCCTCGGCTAGCTCCAGATCGGCGGTGAGCGCGCGGATTTCATCCTGATACGGCTTGGCCATCACAGCGGTCATTGGACCCTGACCGAGAGTGGCAATTCCAGATTGCGCCTCGGCGATCTGGGCGTTGATGTCAGAGATACCCAGCTCCAGCTCCTTGATATGCACAGGGGTGAGCAATGGCCCAGCCGCCGCCACATTGTCGATAACCCGCGCCGCATCCTGATGATGGGATGGCAAGGCGTCAAAGCCTGCCCCCCCCTGAAACACTGGGCGCGGCCACCCACGATGCCTGGCTTGCCTTTCGCGTTGTATGGCATCGAGCGCACAACCGCCTCGCGGCCATTGGCAACGCGCTTAGCGACATTGGGATCACCGTCGAGATCAAAGACTTTGAGCCCGCCCTGGGTGAGCTTTGAGAGCTGGGTGAAACCGCCGATCATGGCATACCAGAGAATACTCTGACCCGTTGTCGAGATAGAGCATCTCTGGGAGGCCCCACTCATCGACCATCGCCTCAAAGCTCTGGGCCACATGCTCGCGCCGGATACTTTCTCCAGGATCGCAAAGCACAAACGTCATATGGATTTCATTGGTGGCCACATCATACCAGGCAATCGCCTGAGGATAGTCCACTGTGCCATCCTCGCGGCGCATCATGATGTTCACGGGGTGAACGTCACCCACGACAATCCGGCGCGGCAATAGAGTGGAGTAGTCACGCCGGATCGAGGGCATATAGTTGTCCTGGAACACCGCGTTATTTTTGTCCTTGATCGCGAGGAGCGCATATTCGCGATGCCGATCCCCTGGCGGCGGTTCACGTTGCAAAGGCCGAACTGGGTGCCCTTGGCGTTGGTGTCGCCACACCGGCCCAACTCCAGCGCATCAAAGGCCAGCACGTTAAGGCCTCGGCTCATCTCAATCAGGCGGGTAGTGGATTTCTTGGTGATCGTGCGCGAGCCGCGCTCACCCGCCGCTCAAAGGGATTGGATATAGGTGGTCAGCTCATCGCTGATCTCGGCATGCTTGGCCGTATCGAAATGCGCCTCAAAGAACGTATCCTCGGCGCGGGTGACCTTTTGGCGCTTGGCACCAATGTCGGTGCGCGTCTTGCGCATAGGACCATTGTGGCCGGATGCTTCATAGTCGCGCACCCAGTCATAGAGGGTTTGTTTGGTGATCAACTTGCGCTTACCAGTCGGGACCCGATGGGGTGTTTCAGCGATCTTTTCGATCATGGCCGCGCGCTCGGCTGATCCTTTGGGCAGATCGGTAGCTGGCCGGATCACGTCACTACGCCAGATCGAGGTTGCGCTGGAAAGTCGCATCTAGTTGGTGCGCTTGATCAGCCACCAATACGGTTTTGCCGGTCTCTGGGTCGAGCTTTTCGTGCAGATCGATGCCATGCTGGGCGTACCAGCGATCTTTTAGGTGAGAAGGGAATTGATCGGCATGGGCCAGCAGGATTTTTCCACCTTGCCCTGAGCTTGATGCGACCGACTTAATCAAAAGGTCGGTGTCAAACCAGCGCCCAGCTTTCAGAGCTTTTGCAACCCGGATTGGCTACGATTGTAGAGCTCCATCAACTGCTTGCTGGTGAACCATCTATCGGGGTGGTTTGGTCGGTTGTTTTGCATCTGCATCTTGCAATACTAAACCAACGTTATTCTTAGCATCAAAATTATCGCCCATCTTACCCGTCTCGCTGGTCTCCCAGCATGACGCCGCGAATTTGGGCGGATGTAACGCGGTCCATCATCTCAATGGCGCGAGTGCGGGTCTCAATGACTTTCCCCATACCGCCAGCGAGCATGATGCTATCTCCCAACGCATCCGCCAAAGCCTCAAAGGCTTGCTTGTCGCTTAGGTGGAAACCCAACTTGCTCCGAAAAAGCTCATCAATTTGAAATCGCAGAACGGTCGCGACTTCGCACGACGCCTCAGGATGCAGAGCCGCAGTTTCGGATCGGCGTGATTTTTCAACGATTTTCATGGAAGTCCCTTTCAGACTGCGCCATTAAAGATAGCGCTCGCCCCTGAGCAGCACTTGGCGCACATTCTCTGGCGCTCCCTCGCTCATGAATTGGTCACGGCATGTCATGCACCGGCGGCGCTTACGGCGCGCCTGGCGCTCCAGCGTGTCGCGCTTGTTCTCGGCCTGAGCCACCGGCCCAAGCCCCCAGACCTCGACACCGTCCCTGGTGACGACAGCCAGCGCGCCAAAGCGGTCAACCTCAATAACTGCCGTCTTGCTGAGCCGTCGCAACCATGCGCCATGATCTTGGATAGCATGGTGGTATAGGCTCGCTGGACGATCCGGTTCACGGCCTCGATTTGGTGGGGCTGAGCGCCCGTGCCAGCATAGATGCCCATCATATCGCAAAAGGCCTCAGCCAGCGCGAGGAGCGTTTCCTCATAGGTAGGCGCGCGGCCAAGGGATGCCTTGAGGGTCTCGATCGTAGCCATATGGCCCTCAAACGCTGCGCTTTGGATATGCTCAGGAACGTGTCTCATCATCCGCACTCCCGCTTAAACGCTTCCCGCATCAGGATGTTGGAAGGCTCGGTGAGTTGGTTGCCCGCAAAGCGCAGCACCACGGCTGCGTCTGGGTCTGTGATTTTCATCAACAGGGCCAGCAGAGTTGGCCTTCTCTTTGTCTGACAGGCCTTTGAGGGCCTCCTCAGCAGCATGGCGCTCAATGCCGGTGCGGTAAACTACAGCCACCACCTCATCGCCAGCGCCCTTGACCAGCTTACGGATCACCGTCTGGCCTTGATTGCCTGAGCTATAACCCTTGAGCGCGCTACGTGCCGCCGCTGGGTTAACATCATTCTCTCGGCACCAGACCTCAAAGGACACCCCGCTGGCCCAGAAAGGACCGAGGACCACCTCATGGAGGATCGTGCCTGATTGGAAGTTTTGAACATTCTTGCGACAGTGCCTCACTGTTGAGGCTGTTCTTCATAAATAGATGTAGTCTTTTTGCTAAATAATA
>CALKJA010000160.1 GCA_937995865.1 uncultured Paracoccaceae bacterium
GTCAACCAGCTTAGTTGCACAAATCATGTCCAGAAACTCTGTGCCAAAATCATCGCTTGATGCGGAAAGAGTTCCATCCGTTTTTGCCAATTCGCCTTCAGCGCGGACTTCAACCCCTGCTTCTACAAGAGCTCTAACAAGCCGATCGCCATGTTGCGTAAAGAAACGCCAATCGATCAGCATACACTCCATCGCTCCGCAAATCCCGGTGCGCCGCGTTTTTGCATTCACAACGATTTGTTCCGCCATCTCAGGGTCTGCTGTTGCACCAACATAGATGTGACAAATTCCCTCAAGATGTGCAAAAACGGGCACGCGCGCTTCGCGTTGGACAAGTCCAACGAGACCCTTTCCACCGCGTGGTACAATAACATCAATGGCGTCGACCATCGTCAGCATCTCTTGTACGGCCGCCCGTTCACGGGTTGGCACAATTTGGATCGCATCCTCGGGTAAACTCGCGCTCCGCAACCCTTTCAAAAGGCAGGCATGGATGGCACGCGAGCTGTGGAAGCTTTCGGAACAGCCACGCAAAATGACCGCGTTACCAGACTTAAGGCAAAGGGCGCCAGCATCTGCCGTCACATTAGGACGGCTTTCGTAGATCACGCCAACAACGCCCAGCGGTGTGCGCACACGTTGAATATTCAGCCCGTTCGGTTGCTGCCATTCCGCGATGACTTCGCCCACTGGATCTGTTTGCGCGGCCACTGCGCGCAACCCGTCAACAATCCCACGAATACGGTCTTCATCAAGCATCAACCGGTCCATCATGGCCGGTGAAAGCCCCTTTTGTTCACCGAAAACAAGATCTTCCGCATTGGCAATTAAGATTTCCTCCCGCGCGTCCCAAACAGCCTCCGCCGCCCCGATCAGCGCAGCATATTTGCGTTCGCCTGTGGCAGATGCCAATTCTGCCGCTGCGGCTTTTGCCTGTGCGCCCATATCGGCCATAAGGCCGGGGATGTTATCGCCAAAGTCTTTCATCACAGGCTTCCTCTATAAAACCATATCGTCTCGGTGGATCAAGGCCGCGCGGCCAGCATATCCCAGCACAGCCTCAAAGTCTTGGGAATGGCGACCCTTGATCAACTCAGCCTCAGCTGCGGCATAGCGCGATAAACCAATCCCTATGACGCTGCCGTGTGAGTCTTCAATCTCAACGGCATCGCCGCGCCCGAAACCACCCCGCACTGCAGTTACTCCTGCAGGCAAAAGGCTTTTACCATGCTTGAGTGCACGCACTGCGCCCAGATCCAAGCGCAAAGCGCCGCGGGGCTTCATGGAGGAAATCCAACGCTTTCTCGCAAGTGCGGGGTCATCTTTCGGTGTAAACCACGTAGCTGCGGCGCCATCTTCCAACGCACGCAACGGGTTAGCCCGACTCCCCAAAGTGATCGCCATCGCGCATCCGGCCCCGGTTGCCATTTTCGCAGCCATGATCTTGGTTTTCATGCCACCTTTAGACAAACCGGACCCTGCATCTCCAGCCATTTCCTCGAGTTGAGGTGTGATCTGATCGATCTTTTCGAAGCGGGTTGCACTTGGATCTTGAGTAGGATTGCCAGAATAAAACCCATCAACATCGGACAGAAGAATAAGCTGGTCTGCACCGACTGTTACCGCAACCTGTGCAGCAAGCCGATCATTGTCCCCAAAGCGGATTTCATCAGTGGCAATCGTGTCATTCTCATTGACGATCGGCACTACACCCATACTCAGAAGCTGCTCCAATGTGGCCCGGGAATTAAGATAGCGCCGGCGATCGACGCTGTCTTCAAGAGTGACCAGAACCTGTGCCGTTGTGATTGCATAAGGTGCAAGCGCTTCTTCATATGCGCGGGCCAATCGGATCTGACCGACCGCGGCTGCAGCTTGTGATTGCTCCAACGGAAGTGGCTCTTCTGGCAAGCCAAGTACCCGACGGCCTAAGGCGATAGAGCCAGACGACACCAACACAACATCGGTCCCCTGCCCTTTTAGCCATGCCACATCTGCACATAGGCTTGCCAGCCAATCGTGCTTAAGTCCTTCACCGCTTACCAGCAGCGCCGAACCGATCTTTATGACCGCCCGTTTGGCTGATGCTAGGGTCGCCACGTCTCGTCATCCTCATCACCGGAGTCTTCCGCGATGCGCGCTACAATCTGCGCTCGCAAAGCCCGAAGCACTTGAGTCACGCCTTCGGATGACACACCAGACATTGTATAAACCCGCGTGCCACAGGCCTTTTGAAGGGTCTCAATCGCTTCGTTACGCTCTTCTTCATCAAGCGCGTCGATTTTGTTTAGAACAGTGATCCGAGGTTTTTCAGCGAGATCCCCACCGTATGCCTCAAGCTCAGTGATAATTGTCTGATAGTCGGCTGCGACCTCCTCGGAAGTGCCGTCTACAATATGCAAAAGCGCCGAACATCGCTCAACATGACCAAGAAACCTATCACCTATACCCCGCCCCTCATGCGCACCTGCGATCAAACCCGGTATATCGGCAATCACAAACTCATGACCATCAACTCCAACAACGCCCAGGTTTGGGTGCAGAGTTGTGAATGGATAATCTGCAATCTTAGGCCGTGCATTCGACGTGGCGGCAAGGAAGGTCGACTTTCCCGCGTTTGGCAAGCCAAGCAAACCAACATCTGCAATCAGCTTGAGCCTAAGCCAGATCGTACGTTCGATTCCCGGTTGACCGGGATTGGCGCGCCTTGGAGCCTGATTGGTAGCACTTTTGAAGTGCAAGTTACCAAATCCGCCATTGCCACCGCGCGCAAGCACAACCTGCTGCGCCACCTCAGAAAGGTCAGCGATCACTGTTTCCTCGTCTTCATCAAGGATCTCGGTTCCTGCTGGCACCTTTAGCAGAATGTCCGCCCCATCTTTGCCGGTGCGTTGGCTCCCCATGCCTGCTTGACCATTTCTGGCAAAAAAGTGCTGCTGATAGCGAAAATCGATCAGAGTGTTCAAGCCTTCAACAGCCTCCACAATGACAGAGCCACCTTTGCCTCCGTCACCGCCGTCAGGGCCACCGTATTCGATGTATTTTTCCCGTCGGAAGGACACACAGCCACCCCCGCCGCCGCCGGAGCGGATATAGACTTTGGCGAGGTCGAGGAATTTCATCGTTGCGTCCCTGAATTAAGTATCGCTTGGCTACAGGTTTGTCGGCTGCGCCTCAAGACGTGCTGACTTTTAGGCACTTATGATAAGTCCATGTGGGTGCCGTTGCTGCACGCGCGACAGAGTGCGCCTCTGCGTCACCGATGTAGCTGAAACCACAATGCGTCAGCACTCGCGCAGAGGCGGGGTTGTCTTGAAACACCGTTCCAAAAATTGTTTCGCAGCGTTGCGGGTTGGCAATTAGCATTGCGGCAAGTGCCTCGCGTGCAAGACCCATGTGCCAAAATGCCGGAGCAAGCCAATAACTGATCTCAGACTGCCCGCGATCGAGGCGCGTCAACGTCATCAAACCAACCAATTCTGCAAGACCTGCATCGTGACCATCCAAAACCCAACTGTCCTCGCTCCGCTTGAGGTCTGACGCTCCGGCGATCAGCGCCTCGGATGCGCCGGGAGGAAGAGGATGTGGAATGTTTGCCGTCATTTTTGCGACCCTGGCATCACCGGCGTAAAGATCAAGCAGACCCCGATCAGATGCGCGCAAGGGGCGCAACGTGAGCCGCTCGGTCTCAATTTTTGGCAGTACGGAAATTGCTTCTTGGATCATGTGTTGGTTCCTCCCCATAACGCATAGGCAACAGAGGCCACGGTGAGCGCTGCAAGCGCCCAAAATAGATATTTTTCATTTGGTCGCCCTGCCAGCCTGCGGGCGATCATATCGCCCGCGCCTGTCCAGAGAGGGTGGAGTGCAATCTGGCAGAGCACCATTGCGGATGCGACTAAGGCCGTCGCTTCAAATGTGCTCATACCAGCCGGAATAAAGCTTGTGAAAGCCGTCGTTATCATCGCCCATGCTTTGGGATTTAGCGGATGCACGATAAGGCCTGCTGCAAATCCAGGAACTTTTGATGTGCTGTGCCCCGGGGCAAGTTTCATGTTGGCGACACGCCAAGCAAGGTAACAAATATAAACGGCCGACGCCCATTTTAGTACCTCGAAAGCGACAGGTGCGGCCTCAGCCAGCTCCATCAAACCAAACCCGATTGGCCAGATTATTAGCTGCTTTCCAAGAACAACCCCGCACACAAATGGTAACGCCCGCACAAGACCGAACCTTGCACCAGTAGCGAGAAGCGCCATGTTCGCGGGCCCCGGCGTGCCAACTTGGGACGCTGCAAAAACTGTGAGCGCGGCAAAGCTCATGCTGCGTCCAATGCTTGGAAATCGTCGCGCAGTAGGCCCATCATC
>CALKJA010000161.1 GCA_937995865.1 uncultured Paracoccaceae bacterium
AATACCGGTAGATCAAGCGGTTTTTCTAAAATGTCTTGAACAGCCCCCTCCATCAATCGGGGATCATACAGCTGCCGGGCAAGTGCCGTGACCACAAGAATCGGCAATTCAGGGGCAAATTTCCGTACAGCGCCAACAAGATCACCGCCTGACATTTCAGGCATATCATAGTCTGTAATCAGTACATCCCAGTCGGCGTGGTCTTCGCTTAACACTTCAAGTGCAAGGTACGGGCTGGTCAGCACCGAAGGCTCTGCACCGATGCGGCCAAGGTAAGACGCCAACACGCGCGCTGGTTGTTCTTCATCATCCACGATCAAGACGGTTTTGCCTTTAAGTACTGCAAGATCGGCCACGGGTTCATCTACCGGATCCGAAATAAGCGGGAACCAAAGAGTAAAGGTTGTGCCTTCCCCCACGACTGACGTCACCTTGATCGCGGCGCGCATTTTTTTGATGAGGTTGGCCACCATCGATAGGCCGATGCCTTTGCCATCTTTGCCCTTTGTTGTGAAATACGGTTCAAACACTTGGCCAAGGGTGGCTTCATTCATGCCTGATCCGGAGTCTCGGACGCTGAGCTGCACATACTCCACACCAGTTCTGAATGCGCCAACATCTGTGACACTAGGCAAACTGCCTGCCTGATGAAGTGCGATGAGGATTTTGCCGCTATCGCCGCCAAAGGCATCTCGCGCGTTCAAAAGCAGGTTCACAACAATCTGCGTGATTTCGGTCGTTGAGCCGTGGATGCGTTGTGCTTTCGGCTCTAGATCTATGGAAAGCTCCAAATGCGTGCCGATGGAAGACCGAGCAAGGTCTATTGCTTCCCTCACGGGGTCATTGAGATCGAAATCGTGGTAGTCGCCGCGCTTTGAGCCAAGATCAAGCATGCCCGAAACAAGCTTTGCGGCGCGTGCGCCCGCTTGGGAAATACGGGTTGCGTGGGTCTCAATCTCTGGTGTTACCAATGGGTCCGTGGTGATCAGCAAGGCGGAGCCATTGATTGCTGACAAGAGATTATTGAAATCATGGGCAATTCCAGCAGCGAGCTGGGCGATCGCTTCTTGTTCCTTAACCCGCTCCCGCTGTTCGCGTGCACGGACGCGTTCTGTGGCGTCTGTTTGGGTTGCAACAAGGTATTCGGTCAGCCCATCGTCATTGTGGACTGGGAAAAGGATCAGTTCGTTCCAGAATTCTTCGCCAGATTTGCGCTTGTTTCGAAGGAGAAAATGCCCGGGCTTGTTGACGGCAACGGCGGCACGCAAGCGCAGTCTTTCATCGCTGTCAGGCGGCTCTGCCGATAAGAGGCGGCAGTTTTGTCCCAGCACCTCTTGGGATGTGTAGCCGGTCAGCTTTTCAAAGGCTTTGTTCACAAAAATCAGCGGTTTTTCGGCCTTTCGCGCGTCTGCAATCGCGAAGCCAGAGCTGGACCCATCGATCACGGCGCCCAGAAGCTGAGTCTGTGAGGTCAGCGCTAGTTTGGTCAGGGTCTGAGAAGCAAAGCGCGAAATCCGGCGCACAAACTTGGTGTCGATGCGCGTGAACCGCGCGCGATCCGGGTGCCCACAGATAATGGCCGCGCGTTGTTCGGAATCAATGCTGAGCGGCACCGAAAGCAAGCTACGCCAACCTGTAGCTTCTGCAAACTCGCCCCAGGGTGCCAGGCTTTGCAGATCAAGAAAGTTGCGGGGTTTGCGCGTAGGGTCCAAGGGCAACGGCGCCCATTTGCTAGGGTCCGATGTGATAGAGCAAAGCGTCAACTGGCCATCAACTTGCTCTAAAACAGCGATTGACGCGCTATCCATCAACGCAGAAGTCTTATGTACCAAAAGCTTTAAGGCCTGTTGGCGATCCGTTGCTCCCGCAAGGGCTTCAGACAATTCAAGCAGCGCCTCGGTTTGTTCCGAGACCGCTTTGGCCGTTTCTAGATCTTCTCTCAGCTCAAGGAGAGCTTCCCGTAGACGTTCGAGTTCGGCCATTTGGCCTCCTGCGTTACTCCGCGCTTTCGAACACGATACAGGAAATCATCAGATTGCCATGCCGACTACCGGAATTTTGTATCGGACCCTGCTCACCAAAGGTGAACGTGCCCAACATAGGGATGTCCGGAAGGGCGGCATTCACGCCATGTACGACCCGGTCCATATGATCCCTAACGGCAAGCATACAACCGCCGCAATAGACCATCAATGCACCAGCAACATTCTCCGGCGAAATCTCTTTGCTTGCGGCCATTGTTGCGACACGTCCGGCCCGGTCAGCCAATGCCATGACATCGCCGGTCATTTGCGTCAGCACTTCCCCTTCGGCAATGTCCGCGAACAACGAAAGTGAGCCGTCAGAGTGCGCGCCCGCAGGATGCGCCAGCAGGAATTGGGAAATGCCACCAACAGCAGCGATTTCGCGACCAAGCGGCCAGAGTGTCGATTGTGCGAGGATGTTCTCGTCGCCGTCCGGGATGCCTGCGACGGCGCCGCCTGATGTCCATTCCGCGTAAACGGTAGCCGCTGGACGGTTGTCGATCTCAAAGATGCGCCGCCCGCCGGCTTTTGTGACATGCCCGGCTTTTTCCATTGGCGCATACCCGTTTTGATATGCAAACGCGATTCCGGTCGACGGGAACATCACTGTGAGCAATACGCCATCAACGGCCACTTGGGTGGCATCGAACATCCGCCAGTCGCCGGCGATGGCATTGTCTGCGGCGCTTCCGCCGATGATTGGCACATCTTCCCCAACAACATCGATTATGCCGTGCAATACGTTCTCTTCTTGCCCGGGCGAGGTGGACAGCCAGATCAAATCGGGCGCTTCCCCTTCACGACCCGCCTTAGCCAATGCTTGTTCTGTTGCGTCACGTGCGGCTTGCGAGGCATCTCCATCAAACGGAAGACACGCGGTGCCGTAATCGCCGTCAGGGTCATAGATGGCAAAGGCGCCCGCGCCGCCATCTTTTGACGTTGTGTGCCCTTGGCCCGTCATCGCACCTAAGCAGGACGTTGCAGCATGCAGGTTTTCACCTAGATCCAAAAAATTCGCCTGCATGTCTTCTACCGCGGCCATGCAATCGTAGTGGACCAACAAAACCGAGGGCGTTTCTGTCCCCAACTGGCTGCGAAGGTCTGTGGCGATGTCTTGGGCTGAAACGCTTTGTGAGAGTGCAACTTTGATTTGCATGAGATGCTCGCGAAATTGGGGTACTTGGTTACAGTCGGAATACACTCTTACGTTGTCTCTGTACGTTCGCTAACGGGTATGTCGGCTATACCAAAGTATAGTTAGCGGCTTTGCAGACGCGAAGATCGGCTCGTTTTGGGGTTTCAGCCCAGGAATCACCCCCTTGTAGATCGCTGCAACCTTGGCAAACATCATGAAGATCACGCTCAATCCAATGCCTTGCTGACGGAACAGCTGGAACGATTTGGTAACGTCGACCAGCCCTTCGAAATCCGCCTGCAATCGCTGAAGTTCGCTATCTCATGAAGTTGGCAATGAGGCAGAAGCGCGTTGGCCAATCATCTCATAAGATGCCTCCGAGCTGGCCTAGAGACAGGCCAAATGTTGCATCGTGACATCAGGCTTCTGGATCAATTTCACCAACCCTTTGTGGCTCTGATTGGTTTGTTGGCGTGGTAACGTGATGCAAAGGCTCCCTCACGCCGGTGCGCTTCGTGCTTGCCTTGCCTTGGGTTTTGGGCGTGTCTTCCCAACTTTCAATCTGATCTTTATCCAGCACGACAGCACCGAAGGACGGGGCTAGAGGAGCGTGGCCGTCGCATCTTGGTAACGATATCCGCCTCCTTAAAGACTGCAGCGGCGCCTTTCCTAACCGTCATGCCAAAGTCTTGATACAACGTGTGTGAAGAACCCGAAGCAACAGCCGCCCCAGTTTCGATCAAGCTCTCACACCGCAGTTTTTGCGGCATCAATGTACTTTCAGGCGTCATCGCAACGCGGCTTTCTTGCGGACTTACTTCCTTTGGAAAGCCCAGGTTCTTTCGCGCTGGCCATAGCAGGGCACTCAAGAAAAATGCGCGCTTTGCAGGCAGCGCACAGGGTGGGTTTGGTTCCTTTCACGGCAGCTCCGATCGCTGCACCTTTACTTTCAAAAATATGGTTCGCGCCCAGCGAGCGCTCGAGGCCAAGCGCCTTTAGGCGGCGTGCAAGTGGTGGGTATTGGGCAACTATGAACACATCGCCCCCGACAGCGCGCCGCAGTTCAATCTCAAGTTCCAAGAGCTCCACTCCAGGAAGATCAACATCGCCGACGCCATGTAGAATGAAGATGAGATTTGTTTGTTCAGGTCGCGTTTTTCGTAACTGCCGTAGTCGAGAATTGATTGTATCGACCGAGCCAAAGAAAAGGGGGCCGTCCAACCGCAAGATGACCGTCGCAGGGCACTCGATGAGATCGAATTGCTCTGCGCTGCGCAGTTTGCGGCGAGGATTCGATTGATCCGGGGCGCCAACAACGAGATCGGGGTTGGCGCTTTGGTTCAAGAAAAACGCAATAGAGAGAAGTGTTCCCGTATAGATCGCGCTTTCGAGACTAACAAAGAAACCAACGCCGAAGGTCAAAAACACAATGGCCGCTTCGCGTCGGCTGGTACGGAGCAACAGCATCAGTTCGGCTATGTCGATAAGGCGTATTGAAACGTACAGGATCAAACCTGCGATAGCGGCAATTGGAATGTACTGAAAAACATCACGAAACAGCGAAATGAAGAACGCCAAGACAAGCGCAGCAATCATCGCAGCCAAAGGCGTGACGGCGCCCGCTTCAAGGTTGACGCCACTCCGCGTGAACGATCCAGACGCAGGGTAGCAAGACGCAAAGCTGCCAAGGATGTTGGATAGCCCTTGACCGCTCACCTCCTGGTTTGCCGAGAAATCTTGCCTGGTCCTATGAGCCAGACTGCGGCCAATTGCGATGGCCTCGAGAAGGCCAATAAGTGCGATCGCAATGGCGCCGGAAATCAAAGCCCTTGCCTGATCTATTGACATGACCGGGTTCGATATCGCGAGCACACTGTCTGGGATGCGCCCAACATAGACGAGGTGCGTGCCGACAGGCCCCAGCAGGTAAGCGAGCATCGATCCCACGGTAATAGCGATCAAAAACCCAGGCCAATTCTTAAGATATGTTCGGAGCAATAGGGCGGTTGCAAAGGTCACTGCGGCAACCAGTATTGCAGCAAGGTCGGTTTGATCCAATGCCATGAAAACAGCATGTAACTTTGATAGAACACTGTCGTCGGATGGAAGCTCAAGACCAAGGGCCGGCGCGATTTGGCTCACACCGATTAAGACGGCCGCGGACGCTGTGAAACCGGCCATGACCGAATGTGACACGAAACCGGCAAGCCGACCCGCGCGAACAAAAGCAAAGGCAAGCTGCAAAAGACCAACCAGAAAAGTGAGCAGAATAGCAGCTTGGATAAATGCGGCGGAACCCGGCGTGTGAACTTCACTTAAGACGCTGAATACAACTGCCGAAATCGCGGTTGTGGGTCCAGAGACCATGACGAGAGAAGACCCGAACAAGGCTGCAACAATTGGCGGGAAAATTGCTGTGTAAAGACCGTATTCTGGCGGCAGACCGGCGATGGAGGCAAAGGCCACCGCCTGAGGCAAAACAATCGCCGCGCCCGTTAGTCCGGCAAGAGCATCGCGGCGGACTGTCGCCAGAGTGGTCTGGCCAATCCATTCAGGCAAGAGATCAGCATGATTCAGCATCTCAAATGGTCCGATCCATCTACCATTTCCCAATGAGAATGCCGGAACTGTCTTCGCTGCCGCGGATCTGACCAATGCCCGCGTCTGGCAAAGCGACGCGGTTTTTGCGTTGCAAAAGTCGCTTTGTCAGCATGCGGTGCAATTCATCACAAATCTCTGCGTAATCCGCGTCACGCCCGCGATCTTCGAATTCATCAGGATCGTGACGCAGGTCGAACAACTGCGGAGGAAAGCCCGGAAAGTGGATGTATTTCCAATGGTCCGTGCGGATCATATAGCCACGAGAATCCGAAATGCCGGTCCCGATGGCTTCCCGAGCGGCATAAAAGGCATAATCAATTTCTGAGAAGACAGCGTCACGCCAATCAGACTGGTCTTCTCCATGCAAAATCGGCTGCAAGGACGTCCCTTCAAGCCGATGTGATGCATCCGGTGCACCTGTCGCCTCGAGAAATGTTGGAACGAGATCAATTGCCTCAACGAGAGCATCGCAGACGGTTCCTCGGGTGCAGTCTGCCTCGGGGCGCGGATCGTAAACAATCATTGGCACGCGAACAGAAGCCTCGTGAAACAGCTCCTTTTCCCCCATCCAATGATCGCCAAGATAATCGCCGTGGTCCGACGTCATCACGATCATCGTGTCGCTGTCCCGGCCGGTTTCTTCTAACCAATCGAACAGCCGTCCAAGATGATCATCAATCTGTTTGATTAGCCCCATATAGGCGGGCATCACTGTTTCCCGCGTGCCCTGCCGGGAGAAAGTGCTGGACACTTCCATCCCCATAAATGCACCGAATACCGGGTGAGGATCATCTTTCTCGCGCGGGTTACGATGGACGGGCGCAAAAGATTCTGGCCCGTATAGATCATGATAAGGCGCCGGAGCCATGTAAGGCCAATGAGGCTTGATGAAGCTCAGATGGCAGAGCCACGGCTGATCCGCTTGCTCCTCGATAAACTCACGCGCGCGCATGGTCATATAGGCCGTTTCGGAATGCTCTTCCTTGATGCGGGCAGGCCTATTTGAGTTCTTTAAATGCCAGCCTGAAAGGAGTTCACCGTCAGGTCCTTCGGCAGAGTTGGCAAAGTCATTCCACGGGTTTTCGCCTTCGTAACCCAAGGAACGCAGCCAATCATTATAGCGCAGTTTGCCGCCCTTTTGCCGCAAGAGCGGTGTCGGGTGCAGGCCGTCATCACGCTCATAAGGATCGAAGCCCGGTTGGCTGACCAAACAGCCGATTTCGGTCTCGTGGTTAAGGCCCAATCGGGCCATGCCCTCGGTATCGGGAACCATATGCGTTTTGCCAACAACGGCAGTCGTCATACCCAACGGGCGCAGATAGTCGCCCAGCGTCAGCTCTCCGATTGGCAAAGGGACGCGGTTCCAAGTCGATCCATGGCTGAACACTGTGCGCCCGGTATAAAACGATGCGCGCGATGGCCCACATACAGGCGATTGCACATACGCCCGATCAAAACGGACCCCTCGTTCGGCAAGCCGATCGATGTTTGGCGTATGCAAATGGGGATGACCATAGCAGGACAGGTGGTCCCACCTTAGCTGGTCGGCCATGATGAAAAGGATGTTTTTGACCTTCGACATCTGTCTACCTCATTAGACTTGGCAAGAATGTGGCGATCTGCGGAAAGGCCAAGACCAAAACCAACCCTACAAAGAGCGCCAGAATGTAAGGCACAACGCCTCGAAAGATTTTTCCCAGCGGCACTTCTGGCAGAACCGATTTCACGACAAATACGTTCATTCCGATCGGTGGAGTGATGAGGCCGATTTCACTCACCAGAACTACCAGGATCCCGAACCAGATCATGTCCACACCGTTGATCAGAAGTGCTGGCAAAAATACTGGGACAAGCAGGACAAGGATGCCAATCGCCTCAAAAACCATGCCCATTAGGATCGCGATGATACAAATAAAGATGACAAGCTCGATGGCCGACAAATCCCACGCGTCGACAAAATCCAGGAGGTCATAAGGCATGCCAGACAAGTTGATGAACTGCGCAAATACGATCGCTCCGAGTAACACGATGAAGATTGTTGCAGTGGTTGTCGTGGCGTCCACCAAGCACAGCCGCCATTCTTCCAGCTTGCGGAGCTTACCGCGCAATAGTGCGATGCACGCCGCTCCGAATGACCCGATGCCAGCGGCTTCGGTTGCGGTAAATGCGCCCGTATAGATCCCACCCAAGACCAGCAGGAAAAGAAACAAAACAGGCAACGTACCACGTATGGCAGCTTTGCGGCGTTCTGGATCAAGCGGCGGAGCAAGCGGTGCTGCGGTCGGATCACGGCGCACAACAATGCCGACGCAAACCATGAACAAAAATACCAGCAAAAGACCCGGCAAGACGCCCGCAATAAACAGCAGGCCAATATCCTGTTCGGCGATCAATCCGTAAATGACCAATGGAACCGATGGTGGGATCATTATCCCCAAAGTTCCGCCGGCCGCGATCGTGCCCGAAGACAGCCTGCGTGAATATTTGTAGTCCTGCATAGATGGCATAGCGACTTTGGCCATCGTTGCCGCCGTTGCCAAAGTTGATCCGCATACGGCCGAAAAACCCCCAGCCGCTAAAACCGTTGCAAGGGCAAGGCCGCCACGAAAGCGTCCAAGCGCAGAGTAGGCCGCATCGTACAGGTCTTGGCTGATCTGTGCGTGAACGATGAGCACGCCCATCAGAATAAACAGCGGAATGACGCTCAGATTGTAGTTCATGCTGTCGTGGAAAACTTGCTGGCCGACCATGGCCAGCGAGGCATCGAAACCGCGCAACATGGCATAGCCGCCAAAGCCCACGATCAACGTCGCAAATCCGACACGCATTCCGAAAAAACAAAGCAGAAGAAGAACCGCGAAACCAATAAGAGCTGTAAGCATCACAGGTCCTCCATATGGGTAAAGGACTCTTTCGGCGTGTTCAGAAAAAGACCCAGAACTTGCGTGACGACGCTGAGCGCCGCCAAAGCTGCAACGAGTCCCGAAATCACGGCCAACGGCCACTCCAGTACGATCGTACGTGAGTTAAAATGCGCAGCATCTCGGGCCTGATCAAACAAGACATACGCGATTAGGCACATTGCGAGAACTGAGAACCCTCGGACGGCGCAGTCATAGGTCCGCGGTGCCAAACGTCTCACTTGGTGATCAAAGAGTTCTACGAAAACGTGCTTGTCTCGTGCATTTGCGATGCCCAGCCCCAAGAAAATTACATAGGCTAACAGCGCCGAAATCATTTCAGTGGCCCCGAATATCGGTGACCCCAAGACATAACGGCCGACCACATCAACAAAGGTCAGAAGCATCATACAAAGCAACGTAATGCAGGACACAACTTCCAAAAGATACACGATCCCATTCAATAGCGTTCTGGCCATTGGCTTCCTCCCCTTATTGATGTGTTTGCGCCTTACTTGGCGAGTTCTGCCTTGTAGAAATCAAGTGCCGCTTGGGCATCGATTCCTGCTTCTGCCGCAGAGGCAAGCCAGCCCGCTGTCACAAAGGCAGATGCGGTTTGCAAAGCTGTTTCGAAATCGGGATCTGCCGGTACAACAGTTACGCCTGCCTCTTCATAGCCTGCCTCAGCCTCGGCGTTCTGTGCATCCCACGAAGCGCCGAAACGCGCAGCAAGTTCCGCACCGCTAACAGACATGATCGCGGCTTGATCTTCAGAAGAGATTTCACCCCATGTGTCCGCATTGATGACCACAGAAAAGGATGTTGTGTAGAGCGCGCCTTCGAATTGCGTGACGGAATTTGTATAAGGCATCAGCTGAAACGCACGAACAGCTTGTGCATCAAGGCCAACATGCCCGTCGACGACACCACGCGAAATGATCTCATTGCTTTTCACGGCCGGCGTTGAAACGACACCCGATCCAAGGCTCTTGGCGATTTCCGCCAATGGCCCTGGCAGCGCCCAAATCTTGCGGCTTGCAAGGTCTTCAATCGAGTTAATCGGCACGTCGGTCTGACTGTATAGCTGTCCGGGCGAAATCACGAATTGTGAGAGCAGGTGAACGGTGTCGAATTCATCAGCAAAGAATTCGCGGTTCGTTGCCCACAATGCACGGCTCATCTGTGCGGCATCATTGGTCCCAATGAACGGTTGCATGGCAACCAACGGACCTTGCACACGGTTTGCAATCAAGCCGTTGAATTGCACAGCAACATCAGCAATCCCACGCTCAACTGACGCGAGTTGTTCCGGGGGAGGTGCCATAGATTTTGGCGGCAAAATGCCGGTCACTCGCCCTTCGGTCGCAGCTTCAATTTCGTCTAGCCATGTGGGCAATACTTCAGAGCACACATGGTGGCTTGATGGCCAAAAGCAATTGACCAAAAGCCTTGTTTCGGCGGCTGCGCTGGATGCCAGCAGGCATAGCGCCATCGCACTTGTGGTGTATTTCATAGACATGTTGTTCTCCTCCAATTGAACAGTCTTTCAGGTATCGGGCTTAGGTTGTCCTCGCGGCTGTCTGGTCCTCTTCCGGAACTGGACATAAAAAAGATCGGACGCCCGTACCTGTCTCGTCCCGCGTTCTCGTGTAGTCTCGGAATGCATGCGCTACTGGATCTGCTTGCCAATTGAGCAAGGCGTCTTGGTAACTTGAGCGCTGTTTCGCGATCTCAAACCAAGCGTCCAGTTTTGATAGGCTTTCAAATGGCCAGCCCATGAGATCCATGCGGTGGACATTTGGAAGCCATGCAATATCGGCAAGCCCAAACCCATCCCCTGAAAGGTACGATTGCCCGCCCTCTAAGGTGGCATTCAAAACTTGAAATCCTTGCTGGGTGCGCGCAATCGCACCAGCGAGCCTTTGGCGGTCAAAACCTACGGAAAAGTCGCGGTAGAACTGTCTGAGCCATGCGTTTTTGTGGTTTCGTTGAAACGAGTCCACAGCATCGTTGGATGCCGCGGGCTTTGCGCGGAACAGAAATTCGAATGTAAGAAGTTTCAGGTCCCGCTGTGCGGCGTCGGCATTTTGAAGCAGGGTTTTTTCGATGCCCGAGGGCGTACCAAACGCGCCCTTAGAGACATGCTGAATGATATCGATGGACTCTATGAACAAGCGCCCTTCATCAAGGTACGCTGGCACAACGCCATCTGGATGAATTGCCTGATAGCTTTCGGTCGCATGCTCACCGGCTTCGAGATCCAAAACATGGCTTTCATAGGCCAAGCCAAGCTCCGCCAAGACCAACCTGACCCGCTGCGAACAGCTTGATAACGGGGCATGCCAAAGGTGCCGCCCGGTTAGGTGCTTTAGGGATGTGTCTTGGGGGATAATTTCCGGCATCAGAACTTCACGCGATCTCCACCCTTGAGATCGAGAATCTCTCTCGCCTCGTCCGGGGTTGCGACCTCGCAGCCAAGATCTTCTACGATGCGTCGAATTTTTTGAACTTGCTGGGCGTTGCTTTCTGCCAATTTTCCGCGAGAGATGAACAAGCTGTCCTCAAGCCCAACGCGCACGTTGCCGCCCATTTGGGTGGCCGTTGTGCCCAACGTCATTTGGGCGTTGCCGGCACCCAGAACCGACCAGCGGTAATCATCCCCGAACAACCGATCCGCAGTGCGTTTCATAAAGACAAGATTGTCGATCTCGGACCCGATGCCGCCAAGAATGCCAAAGATGAACTGAATAAAGACCGGCGCCTTAAACAGGCCGATATCCATACAGAATTTCAGATTGTAGAGATGCCCTACATCATAACATTCGTGTTCGAACTTGATGTCATGGGAGGCAAGTGTCTCAGCTGCTT
>CALKJA010000162.1 GCA_937995865.1 uncultured Paracoccaceae bacterium
CGCTGGGAAGCTGATCGTTATGACAACGCCATGGCCAACTATGAAAACGCGGCCATTCGGACCAATTATTCACTCGCCTTTCTGAATTTCGGCCAATCCGTGCTGATCACCGGCGGTCTGGTGGCTGTGATGGTGATGGCCGCAGTCGGTGTGCAGCGCGGGGATCTGACTGTGGGCGATTTCGTGATGGTCAACGCCTATATGATCCAGATCACCATGCCGCTGAACTTTCTGGGTACGGTATACCGCGAAATCCGTCAGGCGCTTATCGATATGGGCGACATGTTTGAGCTGCTCGAACAACCCGCTGAGGTGCAGGACAAGCCCGATGCTAGGGCTTTGGTCGTTGATGGTGGTCGGGTTTCCTTGCAGGACGTGGGTTTTGGGTATGACGACGCGCGGCCCATTCTGAAAGGTGTCAGCCTCGATGTGGAGCCTGGTCAGACCGTTGCGATTGTAGGCTCGTCCGGGTCTGGAAAATCCACCATTGGACGGCTGTTGTTCCGCTTTTATGACGTGGGCAGTGGCGCGTTGTTGATCGATGGTCAAGACATCCGCGATGTGACCCAAGAAAGCTTGCATGCCCAGATCGGCGTGGTCCCGCAGGACACGGTGCTGTTTAATGACACGGTACATTACAACATCGCCTATGGGCGCCCCACAGCCACTGAAGATGAGATTATCGCAGCCGCCAAGGCCGCAAAGATCCATGATTTCGTCAGCAGTCTGCCCGATGGGTATCAGACGACAGTGGGCGAACGTGGGCTGAAACTGTCAGGGGGAGAAAAGCAACGCGTCGGCATCGCCCGCACCTTGCTAAAGAACCCGCCGATCCTATTGCTGGATGAGGCGACATCCGCCCTTGATACCGAAACCGAAATGGAAATTCAGGCCGAGTTGAAAGCCATGGGTGAAGGGCGCACGGTCATCACCATCGCACACCGCCTGTCTACAATCGCCGATGCAGATCGGATTGTCGTGCTAGAGGATGGGGTGATCGTCGAAGAAGGCAAACACGATGATCTGCTGGCGCAGGGCGGGCGCTACGCCCATCTGTGGAACCGGCAGTCAGAGGATGATGCGGCGTAGCTGTTGCACGTTGCGCAGCTTTGACGCGGCGCACAGATCATTTTGAGTCTGAACAGTGAGCCGGGTTATGCTATGCGGACCCAAACCGGACATTCCACGCGCTAGCCCGTATGTCTCAGATGCGGGACAAAGCGTAATTTCGCTGCGGCTGTGCCAACGGCGGCTCTTTGAAACAGGGAGGTGTTGGAAAAAGTGAGGCAGCCTGTAGGGTGCCTCTTAAACAAGGCTCAAATCAAGAAAAAGGTGAATTCATCATGGTATGGGGAATGCATGAACCAAATCGCTTCGGTGAATTCTGGCCTGATGTAGACGACGTCGGTCGTCTCGAGGTTTTGGAAGAATGGTATGCAAATATGTCCGATGCTGAAAAAGCAGAGCGCGGCATGAAGCAGCGGCTACGCCTCACTAAAGTTTCAGCCAAATTCACTCAAGATCTCGGTCCGTTAAGTGATCCGGAGTGCCCGAAGGAGTTCAAAGCCGTAAAGATCCATAAGTCCCTCGGGGCGCTCATACAGCTTAACAATAGAATGCTTGCCGTTGAACGGAAGTTCAAAGATTTGCTTGAAGAATTGGAGTCCGGGACGCACCAGTTTTGGCCTCTCAAAATCACGTTGCCACGCGACAAAGTTTTGCCAGGTGAATATTTTGGACTTCGGATTGGACAGTTTTTAGACAGCTTCGATCCTAATCAAACCGATCCCGGTTGCGTTCAGTATCAAAATTCTGAGTACTTCAGAGGAATTTTGCCAAACAAAAAAACAATTACGGGTATTGCGGTGTCCAAGGGCAAAGTTGGCGGCGCACATCTATGGCGTGAACGAAAGCTGGCCCAGCCAGATATTTTTTTGTCCAACGAGCTTCACCAGCGCGCAATTCAGCGGGGGCTACGTTTACCAAACCACTATGAAATGAAGGAAGTGTAGCTTGGCCCACATCCAAGAGCTTCGGAAACCGGACGTTTGTTGATTGTGCAGCATCGATCACTTCGGGCTCAGACCAGACTTTGGTCGTGACCTGTGCCAACGTCTGCTATGTTGAACCCGGTCAATATCCTGACGCGAAAGTCAAAGTGACCGGATGTTTCACACCAAGGCTTACTTGTGGGGCAGGCCATCGTTCAGTTTGAGCCAGGCGAGCGCCTCTGCCGCGTGGTAATGTTCTCGCGGTTCTACTTTGTCAGGATCATCGAGTAGAGCCGCATAGAAGTGCGTCTCGTTCGGAAATTTGGTGTTGCGGTAGAATAGGGGTGTGCCGCAGTCGGGACAAAAACCGCGCGTCACGCCCTCACTGCTTTGGAAGGTCTTCGGCGCCAGCCCATCAAGCTGCCACATTCCGTTTTCCTGCCCGATCCATGTTGTCATGGGCGAGGCTGTCGCGCGTCTGCAGCTTTCGCAATGGCAGTGGCCGACCCAATTATGTGGGCCAGTCAGTGTAAAGCGGCAACCGCCGCAAAGGCAGTGACCGCTTAACACA
>CALKJA010000163.1 GCA_937995865.1 uncultured Paracoccaceae bacterium
ATCTAGAGGGTCTGGACCAAGACGCGCGCGAGGCGTTGTTGTTAAATTCGATCGAAGGATTCAGCCCCGCTGAGATTGAATTGATCCGTGGGGATCGCGCAAATAGCGCTGAGCTGGATATTGCCCGCGCGCAAAAGGGGATCGCGTCGATGATCGCCGGAAGTGTGATGATCATTGAAGACGAATCTATGATTGGGTTGGAGCTTGAAGCCTTAGTGAGGGATTTAGGCCATGAGGTGACCGGTGTTGCCCCAACTTATAGTGCGGCGGTGAAGCTTGGTATGTCAAAGAAACCAGATTTGATTTTGGCGGATATTAAGCTTGCTGATGACAAAACAGGTATAGAGGCCGTGCAGTCGTTGATGGAGAGGCTGGGCCATATTCCGACGATTTTTATCACGGCCTACCCAGAGCTTTACCTCAGCGGCGAACGTCCTGAACCGGCGTTCTTGATCGCGAAGCCCTTTACGGAAACGCAGATCCGCACGGCCGTGGGGCAGGCGATGTTCTTTTCCACGACGGATGCATTGACAGAGATGAGTTGAACCTTCGGATTGTGAGTTCTACGGTCATTCTTGGTTTGACGTCGCGAAGTTTGCGTCATTCCGGTGAATTGTCGAAGGATCATGCATCATCATGGAAATCGATCAAATTGATCGCCGCATTTTGGCGGTTCTTCAGAAATCCGGGCGCATGTCTAATGCGGACTTGGCCGAGAAAGTGCATCTTTCCGCCTCTGCCTGTCATCGCCGTGTGCAGCGGTTGGAGAAAGAGGGGATCATTCGTGATTATGTCGCGCTTTTAGATCCGCGTAAGATGGGCCGACCGACCACGGTTTTTGTGGAGATCACGCTTTCGGGGCAAGCGGACGAGGTTTTGGACGCTTTCGAAAAGGCGGTTGCACGGGTGCCTGACGTTTTGGAATGCCATTTGATGGCAGGGACGGCGGATTATCTGTTGAAGGTTGTGGCTGGGGATACGGAAGACTTCGCGCGGATCCATCGCAAATATTTGGCAACCTTGCCGGGGGTGGCGCAGTTGCAGTCGTCTTTTGCTTTACGCACGGTGCGGCAGACGACGGCTTTGGCGGTATGATGGCGGGGGATCTGTCTATGCGTCCCGATGGCGGGACGACGCTCTTGTCCCTACGGGCCAACACGCCCCGCCCACCATCCCGTAATGCGTCAGGCAAAATAAAACCCCCGCTCTGCGTTAGCAGCCGGAGGTTTTGAATTCGCTATGTGCTTGGGGATGATTTACATCATACCTTCGCGCTGTGCTTTTTTACGGGCCAGCTTGCGCTGACGGCGGATCGCTTCGGCCTTTTCGCGCGCTTTGCGCACGGAGGGCTTTTCGAAATGTTGCTTTAGCTTCATTTCGCGGAACACGCCTTCGCGTTGCAACTTTTTCTTCAGTGCGCGAAGCGCCTGATCAACGTTGTTATCACGAACACTCACCTGCATGTGGTGTCACCACCTTTCTAGGTTAAATTTGCGGAATTGCAGGAAGTGGCCGTATAGCAACGCCGACCTAGTTTGTCTAGAGTGAGGTAACTGGAATTGGAGCGATGCGATGCAGGGCAATATTGATCCCAAGAAACAAGAGCTTTTGGACGCGATCCTGCCGCAGGTGGCCTTTGATGGCTGGTCGCAGGCGGCCTTTGATGAGGCTGTGGCAGACGTAGAGCTATCGCCTGAGCATGCGAAGACTTTGTGCCCGCGCGGGGCGGTGGATTTGGCCATCTTGTTTCACCAAAACGGGGACAGGGCGATGCTAGCCTTAGCAGAGGGAGAGGATCTTTCTGAGCTGCGTATCCGCGACAAGATTGCGCGGTTGGTGGAGCTGCGCTTGCAAGCTGTTGACGACAAAGAGGCTGTGCGTCGTGGGTCTGTTTTGTTTGCCTTGCCGCATATGGCGCCAGACGGGGCCAAGCTGATTTGGGGTACGGCTGACGCCATGTGGGACGCACTTGGCGATCCGTCACGGGACGTGAATTGGTACACGAAGCGCGCGACTTTGTCTGCGGTCTATACCTCTGTTGTGCTTTATTGGTTGGGGGATGACAGTATCGAGGGCCAAGCGACGCGTGCCTTTATCGATCGGCGGATTGCGGACGTCATGACCTTTGAAAAGGTCAAAGCCAGCGTGCGTGGCAATCCGTTGTTAAAGCCTTTGACGGGGGCTTTGGACCGGTTGTTATCCGGGGTGAAGGCGCCAAACAAGATGCCAGCGGTGGATCTTCCGGGAATGTGGCGGGATCCTGAATAATGCGGGTTGTTGAGATTTCCGAAAGCGGCGGGCCGGATGTTCTTTTGCCGGGGGAGCGGGACATCGCTTTGCCAAGGGCAGGTGAGGTGCAGATCAAGGTGGCCTATGCCGGGGTCAATCGCCCCGATGCTTTGCAGCGCGCGGGGCTTTACAACCCACCCAAAGGGGCAAGCGATTTGCCGGGGCTTGAGGCATCTGGGCATATCAGCGCGGTTGGGGCCGGGGTGACGGCTTGGGCTGTTGGTGACGCGGTTTGTGCATTGTTGCCCGGCGGTGGCTATGCGGAGTTTGTAAACACGCCAGCGGCGCATTGTTTGCCGGTGCCAACGGGCATGGAGCTGCGCGAAGCGGCTTGCCTGCCGGAGACCTATTTCACCGTTTGGTCCAATGTTTTCATGCGCGGGGGGCTGAAAGCCGGCGAGCGGTTCTTGGTGCATGGGGGCTCATCAGGGATCGGAACGACGGCGATCCAACTTGCGAAAGTGTTCGGAGCAAGGGTGTTTGCGACCGCTGGTATGGACGCGAAATGCGCGGCATGTGTGGAGTTAGGCGCGGAGCGGGCGATCAATTACCGGGACGAAGATTTCGTTGAGGTGATGAAGGAGTTTGGCGGCGCGGATCTGATTTTGGATATGGTTGGTGGGCCTTATATCCCGCGCAATATCAAGGTCTTGGCGGATGACGGGCGGCTGGTTCAGATCGCGTTTTTGCAAGGGCCTCAGGTGGAGGTGAATTTCGTGCAACTGATGACGCGGCGCTTGACGATGACGGGATCGACCTTGCGACCGCAGTCTGATTTGGCGAAGGCGCGGATTGCGGCTGAGCTGCGGGAGCATGTTTGGCCGCTTTTGGAAGCTGGGCGCGTTGCCCCTGTGATGGATCAAGAGTTTGCGCTTGAGGATGCGTCCAAGGCCCATGCGCGGATGGAAGCAAGCGCGCACATTGGGAAGATTGTGCTGAGGGTTTGAGCCTGTTTGCTCGCCCGTCAAGCACAACCTTATCCGCGGATAAGGCGTTCGGTGGGGTAAGAGGTTGGAGAGTTAGGTGAATAAAAGATGTTGGATGTGCATCTTTTCGCGCCACGCAAGACTCATGCAAAGCGGACAAGTGAGATTTTGGCTGAGATGTCTGCTATGCGGACTTTCCCGACCTTGGCTGCAGCTGCGCCAATGGCCGCTTTTGGAAAGCGACCGCAAGATGTATGAGACGGCGGTCCGGCTTTATGAGCAAAAGGGGCATCGGGATAAACCGACGCCCCTTGGATAGTATCTCACACGCTGGAGCGTTTGGTTCCGCGGTGGTCTAAGCGGTATAGAGCTACGCGGCGCGTTTCTTCCGGCGGTTGAGGGCGGCAACGCCACCAAGACCAGATAGAAGAAGGAACCCGCCGGCTGGGAGTGGGACGGACGAAACTGGGGTGGCCGTGAAGGTCCAAGTGGGATTGAACGTTTCGACACGTGTAAAGTCAGCTAGTGACTCGAATAGCTCCCCACCGGAGCTAGGAAACAGAAAAAAATCAGCTTGAGCAACGGTGGAAGTGGATATGGTACCGCGCACGAAGATCGTATCAGGGTCGAGCATTGACCCGGATACGTCGATAGAGTTGAAGGAAAAGTCACCGGGGCCAAACACGTATGTGTCAAATACGCCGTTAACGGTGATCATAGAAGCCGCCTGGCCGAGCCCGTCGCTGTCGAGTCCCTCGATCAATCCTGTGATCGTGTTGGTACCGTCCGTGAAAGAAAAATTGAAATTAACCGGCGCTGCGAGCGCGGCTGTCGCCATGGCCATCGAAAGGCAAGATGCCGCTGCGAGTGTCTTAAGTGTCATAGTGAGGGTCCTTCGTTAGATACTGGGACATGGTTCGAGGGCCCCACAAAATAAACAAGCGCTTTCGCGCGTGGTTACCCTAGGACACATCAAACCGCAAACCTATCGAAACATGTCAAAAGTCGGTCCAAATGGTGACGATACAGCAGTGTACCTCCCTAATAGGACGTGAAAACCAGATAGATCCTCGGGTTTCCGGACCAATCAGACGGAAGGAACGCCATTGTTTCGCGTTTAGCACCAATGAAGAGCGCCGGTTTTCATGTCTCCGGCTAGAAAGGCGTGATTCTTGCCACCACAACGCGGCAAAGCAGACGTCCATGCGTCGTGCAGCATCGGGCAAAGTGGGCTCAAACCGGACCTCCGCTGCGTCTAGCGCCAGGGTCTGATTGGAGAAATTGGATCGGAAAAAGCCGCTGAACAAAGCCGATTTACCAAGGGCAGGCATCATTCGGGCTTAAACGGCTCCATCCCCTGACGCGCCAACTCGTCGGCGCGTTCGTTTTCGGGGTGGCCTGCGTGGCCCTTTACCCATTCCCATGTGATGTCGTGGCGTTTGGTGGCCTCATCAAGGCGCTTCCAAAGTTCTTCATTCTTTACCGGCTTTTTGGCGGCGTTCTTCCAGCCCTTGGCTTTCCACCCGAAGATCCATTTAGTGATCCCGTCTTTGACGTAGGAACTGTCGGTCACCACGGTGATTTTGGATGCGGTGGAGAGGGTTTCGAGGGCCGAGATGGCGGCCATAAGCTCCATCTGGTTGTTTGTCGTCTCTGGCGCGCCACCGCAGAGGTCACGTTCCTTGATCACCTCATCGCCGTCTTTCGCGATAAGGAGCACGCCCCAACCGCCGGGGCCGGGGTTTCCGGAGCATGCTCCGTCTGTGTAGGCGTAGAG
>CALKJA010000164.1 GCA_937995865.1 uncultured Paracoccaceae bacterium
TATAATTATAGCTTTGACAACCGGCGCTCTGGTCTGAACCCGCGTGCGGGCGTTTTGCTGCGCTTTGGTCAAGAATTTGCATTTGGAGATACGGAATACGTCCGCACATCGCTCCTTGCTTCGGCTGAGACGCTCGTGCTCAACGAAGACGTAACGCTCCGGGCGACGCTTGAAGGCGGCGCGCTGAATTTCCGCGATGGCGACAGCCGCGTCACAGACCGCTATTTTCTAAGCGCGAATACCTTCCGCGGCTTTGGTGCACAGGGTATTGGCCCGCGTGAAAGAGACGGGGCTGGGATTGATGTTGCTTTGGGTGGTGAATTCTATGCTGTGGCGCGCTTGGAAGCAGAGTTTCCGCTCGGGCTTCCAGAAGAATATGGCATCACAGGTGGCGTGTTCTTGGATCATGGCTCGGTCTGGGGTGTTGGAAACACAGCAGGATCCCCGAATATACTTTATGAGGATTTCACACCTCGAACTGTGGTAGGTGTCTCGATCTTTTGGACCTCACCACTGGGACCGCTTCGTTTCAATTTCTCTGAGGCCGTGGATAAACAGGAATTTGATATCGAACAAAGCTTCGATTTGACGATTTCTACGCGGTTCTGACGCATGGCACGTTGGGTGCTGCACGTTTTGCGCCAGACCGCAGGAATTGCCTGGATATGTGCGGCGATCGCAACGGGCGCCGCCGCACAAGATAGCGAAATCGAAGAACCAACCCGCTTGGTGGTGCGTTCGCAAATCCTCACTATCTCTTCTGAGCGCTTGTTCCCGGAAACCCAGTTTGGGCAGGCGTTAACGGCTGAATTGAATGAAGAGAGGCGTATTTTTGTGGCAGAAAACCAGCGCCTTGCAGAGGTGCTGCGTTCCGAAGAGCTGGCGCTGACCGAACGGCGGGCGACCTTGTCCCGTGAAGAATTTGCAATACTTGCCGAAGAGTTTGATGCCCGTGTGCAGGCTGCGCGTTCAGAGCGGGATCTTGGCGAGGCCGACATTGAAGCCCGGGCTGCGGCGCAAGAACGAGAGTTCTTGGGGCGGGTGCAACCCATCCTCGCGCAAATCATGAGCGAGGCTGGCGCTGTTGTTTTGATCGAAGCGAACACCGCCTTTTTGCGGGCCGATGCGATTGATATAACGGCGCTTGCGATTGCGCGCATCAACGCTGCGACGCAACAGACTGAAACACCCGGAGAGCCAGATGGGCGTGAGCCTGCCGAATCCGACGCGGATCCTGAAGGTGCGCCCCTTAAGAACGATCAATAGCGTCACCCGGTTGCCTTGGCCGACCTTGCCAGCTTGCGTGGCGCTTGATACGCATTTCTAAAATTGACGCAGGAAAGGCTTTTCATGACTGACGCTCTTAAACGTGCTGATATTCAACTCATCCAACGGCTTTTGCCGCATCGGTATCCATTCCTGCTCGTGGACCGGGTCGAAGAGATTAACGGAACAAGCTCTGCCGTCGGGTTTAAGAACGTCACAATGAATGAGCCGCATTTTCAGGGCCATTTCCCCGGTACGCCAATCATGCCTGGGGTGACGATCATCGAAGCAATGGCCCAAACATCCGCCGTGATGGTTGGAGTTGCGATGGATTTGGCCGACAAAGATTTGCTGATCTATTTCATGGCTATTGATGGGTGCAAGTTTCGTCGCAAAGTCATCCCCGGTGACGTTCTGCGTATGGAAATTGGAACTCTACGGGGAAAACCCGGCGGTAAAGTCTGGAAATTCAAAGGGCGCGCTACGGTTGATGGTGATCTGGCTTGCGAGGCAGAATTCACAGCGATGATGGATCTTGAGGGCTAAAGATGTCCGGAATCCATGCCAGCGCAATCGTTAAAGAGGGCGCTCAGATTGACCCATCCGCCACGATTGGACCGTTCTCAATCATCGGTGCCGACGCCGTCATTGGCCCCAATGTTGAGCTGAAAAGCCACGTTGTGATTTCTGGCCGGACCACGATTGGCGACGATACAATCGTCTTTCCCTTCACGGTTTTGGGTGAGATCCCTCAAGATCTGAAGTTTAGGGGCGAGGCGTCTCAGCTGATCATAGGCAAGCGCAATCGTATCCGCGAGCACGTCACAATGAATACTGGTACTGAAGGTGGTGGCGGTGTGACACGGATTGGGGATGATGGGCTGTATATGGCCGGGTGTCACATTGCACATGATGCTCAGCTGGGTGATCGTTGTATCATCGTAAATTGCGCGGCCATCGCGGGTCATTGTGTGATTGAGGACGACGTTATTGTGGGCGGTTTGTGTGGAATCCATCAATGGGTCCGGGTTGGGCGCGGCGCGATTATTGGGGCATTGTCGATGGTCACTGCGGATGTGATGCCGCACGGGCTTGTTCAGGGCGCACGTGGTGAGCTGGACGGCCTCAACCTTGTTGGACTGAAGCGCAAGGGCATCGCCCGCGGTGATATCACCGCGCTTCGGGCCGCGTTTCAAATGCTTGCGCAAGGGGAGGGTGCATTCGTTGATCGCGCCAAGCGCCTTGGTGCAGAGAGCGATAGCAGCTACGTTCAAGACATGGTGCGCTTCATCACTGGTGAAAGTGACCGTGGCTTTCTGACCCCGAAATGACACTTGCATTGATAGCCGGGGCCGGTGAAATGCCCCGCCTGATCTATGAAGCGCAAGACGCCCCCCCATTTGTGGCGTCTCTCGCTGGATTTGCGCCTGACGGGTTGCAAGCGGACCTTACATTTCGGCTGGAGCATTTAGGCAGTGCGCTCGCAGAGCTAAAGATACGAGGCGTCAGTCAGATTTGCATGATCGGGCGCGTTCGTCGGCCCTCAATTGATCCAACACAGATTGATGACGCCACTAAGCCAATGGTGCCACGGCTTGCTCAGGCGCTGGTCGCTGGCGATGATGCCGCCGCACGTGCGCTTGTCGATCTTTTTGAAGAGGCGGGCTTCGCCGTTGTCGGGGTTCACCAGGTTGCTGGTGACTTGCTGCCTGCACCGGGTGTGTGGGCTGGGACGCTGACTGAGCAGATAGAAAATGACGCTCTGCGTGCGCAAAGGATTGTTGCCGCAATGGGGCAGGCAGATGTTGGCCAAGCATGCATTGTGGCCAAGGGTCAGGCTATCGCGATCGAAGCAATGCCCGGCACAGATTGGATGATCCATTCTTTGCTTGCTCCCTCAAACGGCTCCATTGCATTTGAAAACGCCCAACGCGATCCCGAGACTGGGAGTGGGGGCGTTCTTTTCAAGGCGCCAAAGCCGGGGCAGGAGCTTCGAGTGGATATGCCAACGATTGGCCCTGATACGCTCCGCAATGCGGCTAAGGCCGGGCTTAACGCAGTTGTAATCGCGGCCGGTTCTGTCCTGATGCTTGATCCCCCGCGGTGTTGCGAAATCGCAAACGACTCCCAGATAACTTTGTGGGTGCGCCCGTGAAGGTCTTTGTCACAGCCGGTGAGCCATCTGGCGATGCGCTTGGGGCCGAACTGATCAAGGGATTGAAAGCGCTTGTTCCGGGCCTTGATTTACGCGGTATTGCGGGGCCTCGAATGCAGGCTGCGGGCATGGGCAGTATATTTCCAATGGAAGAATTGTCGGTCATGGGGATCGCTGAGATCTTGCCCAAGTTTTTCCAGCTTAAACGCCGCATCCGACAGACCGCTGAGGTAGCGATTGAGTGGCAACCCGATGTAGTTATCACAATCGACAGCCCGGATTTTTCGCTTCGCGTTGCGAAGATTATCAAAGAAAGGGCCAATCTGCGCACAGTGCATTACGTAGCTCCAACGGTTTGGGCATGGCGCCCAGCCCGCGCGGTAAAGATGGCCAAAGTCATCGATCACGTGCTGGCGCTTTTCCCTTTCGAGCCGCCCTACATGAAAGAGGCAGGGATGGCGTGCGATTTCGTTGGCCATCCTGTTGCGGCCCACACACGACCCACAGAGGCCCAGATCGCTGCATTTCGCGCCGAGTATGGATTAGACGACAGGCCGGTCGTCGCGGTTTTGCCCGGGTCACGCAAATCAGAAGTGCGTCGCTTGCTTCCAGTGTTTGGTACGGCCTTAGCACAATCAAGACTGGCCGCGGCGCATATCATTTTACCCACACTTTCCCATCTTGTTCCCATGGTCCGCGAGCTGGGGTCGGCGTTGCCGCGACCTCCCATTTTGATCACACGTGAAGACGCCGATGCAGCAGCACAAGAGCGCCGCATTGCCATGTCAGCGGCCGATATCGCATTGGCTGCATCCGGCACAGTTTCGCTTGAGCTTGCAGCCGCCCGAACGCCTATGGTCATAGCATATGATATGAATTGGCTTACCAAAAAGATTGTGCAGAGAAAGTTGCTGATCGACACAGTCACTTTGGTTAATTTGGTTTCTGAAACGCGAACTGTGCCGGAATGCATTGGTGAAACCTGCACTCCTGATCAGATCTCAACAACGCTGGATGCGGTTTTCGCTGAGCGAGGGCGCCAGCTTGATGCAATGGAAACAACCATGCAAAGGCTCGGCGAGGGTGGCGACGCTCCCGGCCTTCGCGCAGCCAAGGCGGTATTAGACCGCCTGCCTCCTGCTGGTTGAACGCCGACCAAGCCTTTGAACGGCTAGGCTTCTATCTGTGGGAAAGGGTCATTTGCACGTCGCTCCCAAAACGCGGTGTCGCACCATTTTGTCCCGTCCCAATGGTCTTTGTGGGCTCGTTTGACTTCACGAAAGCCAACCTTTGCTAAAGACCGCATGGACGCTTCGTTTTCAGGGGTGACCTCTGCCGTCATCGGTGAAACGCCCATGCTATTGTGCAAAAGCGGGATCAACGCGGTGAGAGCCTCATGCATGTAGCCGTTCCCCCAATGGGATCGGATTAAGAAATAGCCAAGTTCGGGCGCTTTCCAAATCCCGGCTTTTCCGATGATCTCATGCCCTAGAAGGATCGTGAATTCGCATGTTTGATCAGCCGGGGCAGACACGGTCCCTTCGACCCATGCGCGTGTTTCGCTCACGTCTTTGTGTGGTGGTGACCAAAATTCCATCGCTTTAGGGTCACTAAAGAACGTATGAAGTGCAAGCGCATCCGAATTTTGCATGCGGCGCAGTGTTAATCGCTCGGTTGTCAAAACCTCACAGGTCATCCGCGAGTGATCCACCCACCACCAAACACACGGCTTCCATCGCGATCGTAAAACACACAGGCTTGGCCTGGGCTCACGCCTTCTTCAGCAACGATCAGTTCCACTTGCGCGCTGCGCGGGCCCGTGGGACGGATCACTGCATCACGTGGTGGGCGCGTTGAACGCACTTTCACGCCCGTATGCCATTCCGTTGCGCTTTCAAAAGGCGCATCGCCGAGCCAATTTACCTCGCTGACGGGGATGATCCGCGTTGCAAGCAGCTCTTTCGGGCCAACGATGACGTGTCGCTTTTCTACGTCTAGCTTCACGACATAAAGCGGTTCTTCGAGGCCACCAATCCCAAGGCCACGCCGTTGCCCGATCGTGTAGTGGATGAGCCCTCGATGCGTACCAAGATTGCGGCCATCCACATGAACAATATCGCCGGGGTCTGCCGCTCCGGGGCGCAGCTTCTCGATTACCGCTGCATAATCGCCATTGGGAACAAAGCAGATATCCTGACTGTCGGGTTTGTCGGCTACAGGCAAATTATACTTCGCCGCGAGCGCCCGCGTTTCTGCTTTCGATTGCAAATGGCCGAGTGGAAAACGCAGAAAATTTAATTGTTCTGAAGTTGTTGAAAATAGGAAATAGCTTTGATCCCGCGCCGCATCCGCCGCCATATGTAACTCTGCGCCAACGGGCCCGGTCTTGCGCTGGATATAGTGCCCGGTCGCCATGCAATCGGCGTCCAGATCCCGCGCTGTTCCCAGCAGATCTTTGAATTTCACCCGCTCGTTGCATCGTATGCACGGCACGGGTGTTGCACCTGCGAGATAGCTGTCTGCGAATTCGTCAATGACCGCGTCCTTAAAGACGTTTTCGTAATCAAGAACATAGTGGGGAAATCCCATTTCCTCAGCCACGCGGCGCGCGTCGTGAATATCGCGTCCAGCGCAGCATGCTCCCTGTTTGGCAAATGCTGCGCCGTGATCATAAAGCTGTAGTGTTACGCCCACGACGTCATACCCTTGCGCCGCAAGCTCCGCGGCCACAACTGAGCTGTCCACGCCACCAGACATCGCAACCACAACCCGCGTTTTTGCAGGTGGTTTAGCGAAACCAAGGGTGTTCAATTCGGGTGTCAGGTCAAGCGACATGGGAATTCCTCTCTCAAGAGGCATAAAACATAAGAAAATGCGAGACATTCGCAAGGGGCGGCTTCACGCGTCGTTAAGCGTGATTGCGCCAAATGTCACCCTGTTATCACGATAGAGGGTGAGAGTGATGTATCTCAAGAAAGTTGATGGTCCGCGTATGGTGACGCTGCCTGATGGCTCTGTGATGAGCCGCGCGGACCTACCGCCGGTGAACACCAAACGCTGGGTCGCCAGCAGAAAGGCCAATGTGATTAAGGGTGTGGCGTCAGGGCTGATAACGCGCAAGGAGGCCTGTCAAATGTATGCGTTGAGTGAGGAAGAATTAGAAGGTTGGATCGCAGCTGTTCGGGTTCATGGAGAAAAGGCGCTCAAAACGACGGCGCTCAAGAAATATCGTCAACCTTAAGTTGTGTTCTGGATTTCGAAATTATAGTAACCAGTGATTAACCATTGCCTGACAATGTGTCTTCAAACGGCCAAACCGGAGGGAAGGTGCAATGCGCGTTCTACTTGTAGAAGACGATCCAACGACCTCAAAAAGCATCG
>CALKJA010000165.1 GCA_937995865.1 uncultured Paracoccaceae bacterium
GGACGACCACTGGTTCCAGTAGGCGAATGCCTCTGGGTAGTCGATGTAGCGGCGTGGCATGCCCTGACGGCCAAGGAAATGCTGCGGGAAGAATGTCACGTTCGTGGCGATGAAAAACGCCCAGAAGTGAATCTTGCCAGCAGTTTCATTATACATGCGACCGGTCATTTTAGGGATGTAGAAGTAGCACCCAGCGAAGATCGCAAATGCGGCCGCAATAGCCATCACGTAGTGGAAGTGTGCGACCACATAATATGTATCGTGATAGGCGCGATCCACCGCAGCCTGCGACAGAACGATCCCGGTCACGCCACCGACGGTAAACATAAAGACAAAGCCAACAGCAAAGAGCATCGGGGTTTTGAACTCGATCGAGCCGCCCCACATCGTTGCAATCCAGCTAAAGATCTTAACGCCTGTTGGCACCGCAATAACCATCGTGGCCAGCATAAAGTAAGACTGCTGCGACAGGGACATGCCAACGGTGTACATGTGGTGCGCCCAGACGACGAAGCCCAGAACACCAATCGCAATCAAAGCCCAAACCATCGGCAGATAACCGAAGATCGGCTTCTTGGAGAACGTCGCGATGACGTGGCTTACGATTCCAAAGCCCGGCAGGATCACAATGTACACTTCAGGGTGACCGAAGAACCATAGGATGTGCTGGTACAAGATTGGATCGCCGCCACCGGCTGGATCAAAAAAGGTTGTCCCGAAGTTACGGTCAGTCAGCAACATGGTGATCGCGCCCGCCAGAACTGGAAGGGCCAGAAGGATCAACCAGCTTGTCACGAAGATCGACCATGAGAACAGCGGCACTTTGAACAATGACATGCCGGGCGCACGCATGTTCAGGAAGGTTGTGATCATGTTGATCGCGCCAAGGATCGAAGATGCCCCCGAAAGGTGGACAGCAAAGATTGCAATGTCCATGGACATGCCGCCTTCATTCGTCGACAGCGGCGGGTAAAGAACCCACCCAACACCAGAGCCAAGCTGATCATTGCCACCCGGAGCGAAGACGGAAATCACGGCAAGCGAGGTGCCCGCTACATACATCCAGAAGCTCAGGTTGTTCAATCGCGGGAACGCCATGTCCGGCGCGCCGATCTGCAAGGGCATGAAGTAGTTGCCAAATCCGCCAAAGAGCGCCGGAATGACCACAAAGAACATCATCAAGATGCCGTGGCCCGTGATAAGCACGTTCCACAAATGCCCATTAGGCGTACAATCACCCAATGCAGCGGCCGTCATGCGCGCACCTTCGAGGCACATGTACTGCACACCGGGCTGCATCAGCTCCATGCGCATGTAGACGGTGAAGGCCACCGAGATGAACCCAGCAAACCCGCCGACTAGCAGGTAGAGGATCCCGATATCCTTATGGTTTGTAGACATAAACCAGCGAGCAAAGAAGCTCCGGTCGTCTTCGTGTTCGTGCCCGTGGACGGCTGCGTCGGCCATGCGGTGCTCCCTTGTGTTCTTGTTCTGCGGACCGGGAACGCAGCGCGAGTCGCACTTGTCCCGAGAAAGTCTTATGGAGGTTCTAAGAAACTGTTCGGCGCGACGCAACGCGGCAGTCCGCCCCAGCGCTGCGCGAATTGGCGCAGTGACGGTGCAACTGCGGCATCATTGCCGCGCAAACGGATTTCGGGGGGGCAGATCCGATGCACAATCCATGCACAATCTATACATACCGCTACTGCAGAAAACGCACCGCGCTAGTCGTCACGCCCCGGTTCGCTTGGATCGCTTGAGAAAAGGGCAATCTTGTTGCCCTGCGGGTCACGAAGATACCCCACATAGAAGTTTGGCCCATAAGAGGCGCGAAATCCCGGCTGCCCCTCGTTGAAACCTCCAGCCGCGAGAGCGGCGGCATGCATTTCACGCACCTGCGCTTGACTGCGCGCCTCAAACGCGACCATTGCCCCATTCCCAGCAGACGCGGGCTGCCCATTGAACGTTGGTTTGACATAAAAATCCGGAAGCACCGGCGCCTGACCGACCGGAACACGCAACGCATAGCTCAATCCCTCTGGCCCTTCTTTCAGCCCGTAATCCATGGCTGGAAGGAACGCAGAATAGAACCTTTTCGCGCTTTCGATATCGTCAGCGCCGACCGTAACGTACGAAATCACTCATCTGATCCTTTTCTAGTGGGAGCGCAGAAAACGCCGTCAAAGCGGCTGCGCAAGGCGACGTCGAGATCTTCTATCGTGACCGGCAAGCCCAAATCAACAAGCGACGTCACCCCGTGCTCGGAGATGCCGCAAGGCACGATGCCAGAGAAATGCTCAAGATCCGGCTCGACGTTGATTGATATGCCGTGAAAGCTGATCCATTTGCGCAGACGGATGCCAATGGCAGCAATTTTATCCTCGGCGACGTTGCCGCCAGCAATCAAAGGCTTCTCAGGCCGTTCAATCCAAACACCTACGCGGCCCGGGCGAATGTGGCCGGTTAGGCCAAACTCACCCAGCGTGTCGATCACCCAGCGCTCGAGCTGTTGAACAAAGGCTCGAACGTCATGGCCGCGTACGCCGACGTTTAACATCACATAGATGACCCGCTGCCCCGGCCCATGATAGGTATATTGCCCGCCCCGCCGTGCTTCATACACGGGAAAGCGTTCCGGATCTGTCAGATCTTTAGGGTTGGCCGAAGTCCCGGCTGTATATAGAGGCGGATGTTCCAACAACCAAATCAATTCGGGCGCAGTACCCGCATGGATTTCGGCCACGCGCGCCTCCATTGCGGCGAGCGCGGTGTCATATTCGGTCAGGCCCGGGGTTATCTTCCATTCCACCATGACACGGAGGTGGCAGTTCAGCCGCCCCGGTGCAAGGGGTGCAAGGCAATCGAGGCAGGCCGACAAGAAACTGGCCCGCGCTTTCGCTTGGGATTTACGCGAAACTTGGCGATTGTCCTTGAGCATGGCAACGATTGCTGTGGCCTTGGGCGGAATTCCTCTAGGATAATCGCTCAACATGACAAAATCCGCTTGAGCCGCGCGCAGGTAGGCGCTAAAGCGCGCGGGCTACGTGCATTGCGGTCGTGGCGGAATTGGTAGACGCGCAGCGTTGAGGTCGCTGTGAGGTAACACTCGTGGGGGTTCGAGTCCCCCCGACCGCACCACTTCTCAGATTTAACTCTGAGAGATATCCTAACACTTTGAACGGAAACTATGAACCTGGGGTTTTAGGCCCTTGATTTCGGTCGTTTTTGATGCGGTCCGCGAAGGCCAGTTTCAGGGCTGTGCGGCGTGCGAAAACAGAGCCTGTTTCCCATAGTTTCAATGGATTAGATAGGAACAGCATCAGGGGATCTAGTTTTTCTTCGAAGTTTCCATCGGGCAGGGCTTAATTGTCGCGTTTCTTTGCGACCAACCCCTTTTTACGCTCAAAATCAGCGAGCTTGGCCTCGTAGGCTGTAATCACTAGTGCGTTGCTTGCGCCCATGATCCGATCGAGAAATGTCGCGGTTTTTTCTCAAGCGCCTTGATTTGGCTCTCGGCGGACGTGCGGATGGTTTCCGCTTGCGAAGCGCAAGCATTCCAGGCTTTGCGGAACATGGCCCGGGCCAGCGCGATGAGATCGGGTGAGGGCTGCAAACCCTTGATAAGCGCGCCGACCTCGTCTTCGAACTTGTCGCGCTTGATCGACTTGCCGTAGTGGTCGCATGTTTTGGTTTGGCACAAATAGTACGGATATCGCTTGCCCAACTTTCCCCGCGCAAGAGACGAGCGCAGCGGGACGTCACAACCGCCACAGACAGTAATGCCGCGTAAAGCGAATTCATCGCCGATATTCTTGCGTTTCGGAGCTTTCACCGTGCCCGCGCGGCTTGCTTGCACCTTTTTCGAAGGTTTCCAACGAGATAAGCGGTTCATGCTGCGCCGTTAGCCAATGGATGCCGTAAGTCTCGGAGCAGAAATGGCCAGTGTAAACAGGCTGCGCCAGTATATCGGTGACGCGCTGTTGTTTGACCTCACCGCGCTTGTTACGCGGGAAGTCCGGGAGGCTCTCGAAGAACCGCTTCACCTCGGCCTGAGTTTCGAAACGACGGCTTGCATAGCCTTCAACCGCTTCGCGAATGATGCCGTCAAAGGGTGGGTTCGGTATGAGCATCCGCCCACGTCCGCACACTTTTTCGTATCTATACGGCTTTGTTGCACAAATAAGGCCTTAGGTTGAGTACCCCTTACCCCAGACGGATTTATGCTGCTGCGGCGGTTTTCGGGATGCCCCGTGCGGTGAAGCCATTGAAGACCGCACAGCTTCATTGCGGGCTGCCCACTTGCGCGTATCGAATGCGCCATCTGCGGTGACACTGCCGAGGTCTTCGCCGGCTGGGATTTGGTTGAGAAGATCAGGCAACATTGGAGCGTCACCGATACGGCTGGTTGTCACTTCAACTGCGCGTATCTCCAGTGTTTCTTCGTCGATCCCACTATGTACCTTGCGTTATAGGCGGCGTGGGGGACACCATGTTTGCGCGCATTCCACTCACCTTCACCCTCCGCTTTGATGCCCGTGCCGCCGACATAGGGTGCTGAAGTCCGGCACGGACCGCTCAAGGCCCGTCAAGGTTAACAGGCTTTCAACGACCCCAGTGGTCTGCCGCAAAGGTAAGCCAGACAATACCTTGATCGTTTGGCATGTTTGGATCGCCGTGTTGTTTTCGGCTTGCTGGCAACCGCCCTGTCCGGATGGCTTCGCCTCCCAGGCCATCTCAGCGTCAAACCAGATTGACAGCAAACCACGCTGCTTCAGGGCCGTGTTATTATCTGACCAGTTCGGGGTCTTGTATGTCGTTGGCGTCCAACTGCTCCTTCACGCCAGTTATCACGCTGGATTTATACAGTGAATCTCAGAGGCCGATTTTTGCAACAAAGCCATCTCGACCGATAAGCATCGGAAATTGAAATGGGGCACCGAAGACAGATTGATGCAAATCGAGCACATTCCAAAGCACGCAACCTTGCCCTGGCGAAATACGCCATCAAATCGCCTTGTTCTATTGCAACCGATCTCTCACGGACCGCCAAAAAGTCCGTTATGCAACGTCAATTTGAGGCAGGGATTGTGAAGGAGGTCTACATGGACAAGCAGAGCACCAATCGCCCACCGTATCCGCGTGAGCAAAAACCAATCCCAAAGCCCGATGTCTTCAAGTTCACGGATTGGGCTGCACTCTAGCTCGAAGCCGATTTGCAAACGTGTCGATTGATTTGAACCAAAACCACGCATAGATTTGTCAGATGTCTAGCATCTCGACCCTACGCAACCTTGGTCCCGCGATGGAAGAACAATTCGCGGGTGTCGGCATCACATCAGCCGAAGAACTCATCGCGCTTGGGGCAGACAAGGCTTATGCAAAACTCCTTGCAGCCGGGACACGTCCACATTTCATTGGGTACTATGTTCTACATATGGCTCTACAGGGCCGCCCTTGGAATGATTGCAAGGGCAAGGAGAAAGCCACCCTGCGCAAGAGCTTTGACGCGCTCAAAACACAGGTCAAACCTGCCCCCCTAAGTGATATTGAGCGCATGCTTGACCAAATCGGC
>CALKJA010000166.1 GCA_937995865.1 uncultured Paracoccaceae bacterium
CCTAGTGGCGCAAGTGGCAGCCAGTCAATTTGTGACTTCATAATACCGGTCATCGCGCCATGGCGCTCTGGCGATGACCAAACCATCCCCTCGCTCCAGAGGGCCAACTCACGCAGCTCTGCGACTTTGGGGTGATCTACGCCAGCATCGTCGGGCAGAGGTAGACCAGATGGATCGAAAATTCGGGTTTCACATCCTAGAGCGCGCAGGATGCGTGCGCCTTCTTGTGCGGCGGCACGAGAGTAGCTTTGTGGCCGGACAGATCCGTAAAGCAGCAATATTCTCGGCGGATGGCCGTCATCACCTTTGGGCGCCAAAGCATCCCAATCAAGCGGCATCAAACAACCGTCCGCTACATTTGGCAAATCGCTCAAATCCATAGAGCGACCCTTAAGTGCTTGTTTCTTCTTCCAGATGAAGCTTCATCTCAATCAAGACACGCTGCAACGCCGAGGTTTCACGCAACAGCCGCTTCGCCTCGTTGATCGTGATAATCCCATCCTCTATCGAAGTATGGTATTCGCCCATGAGCATTGCAAATCTTTGGCTCAAAGCGACAACGTCAGAGTTTACGCCGCCTGAACCTTCGGAGTTTCTGCGCTCTTTATCGTAGCTCAATGTAATGCCGTTCAATTCGGCAAGCGCACTGGTCACATGCGGATATCCCGCTGCTGCCTCCAGCTGTGCAACTGAGTCTACCGGCATAAACCTGTCAGCGTGCTCATCAGAGTCGGAGTAATAACGCCCCAGAGTCGCCTTAGACTTCCCTGTAAGCTCACACGCACGCTCAATGCCCACGGCTTTAACCAATGCTTCGGTGTGTTTTTTTAGATAGCTGCCATTTCCGGCCATCGCGAATTCCTCTTATCCCCGACAACAAAGTTAGGCTACGTGCCGGGGAAACGCTACTCCCTTTTCCCATTAGGCAAAGTGACCGAACTTGTCATGTTGAAAACGACCCTTGCAATGGGGTTCGTGTGTATTCTGGCGGTCCCGACGCCGGGTGTGTGTAGGTTCGCTGCGCCTTTCACTTCGGGGGTGAACCGGGTTTTCTCGGAAAAGCGCAGCGGGCTCTACGTCACGGGTTGGTGGCCTCTTCATCCCCAAGGGCAGTCTCGCGGCTGTACCTTCAGGGGCCACCGGCGCCAGGCGTATGTGTTTGCATTAGGACGTGATCTGTCCAGGATAAGGCACCGGCGGGTGAAGATCACGCCGCCTCGACCTCTCTTGAAATGAGGGGCGGGGCGGGGCAAACCTAACCCATGGCAAAGCTCTATTTTCACTATTCTACGATGAACGCAGGCAAAAGCACGCTGCTGCTTCAGGCATCCCACAACTATATTGAACGTGGGATGCAGACCTATCTAATGACAGCAAGCTTTGATGATCGCGCCGGCAAAGGCAAAATCGGGAGCCGGATTGGCATTGGCTGCGAGGCGGACACTTATGTTGCGGGAGAAGATCTTTTTGAGAAGATTGAAGCCCGGTTGAAGGCGGGGCCATGTGCCTGCGTGTTTGTGGATGAAGCACAGTGGCTTTCAAGGGACCAAGTTTGGCAGTTGGCCCGTGCAGTGGATGATCTGGGCGTGCCCATAATGTGCTATGGGCTGCGCGTTGACTTTCGCGGAGAGCTCTTCCCGGGCTCGTCTGCGCTTTTGGCATTGGCAGATGAAATGCGTGAAGTGCGGACCATTTGCCATTGTGGGCGCAAGGCGACGATGGTCGTACGGTTGGGGCCAGACGGCAAAGCGCTTAAAGATGGTCCTCAAGTTCAAGTCGGCGGCAATGAGACATATGTCAGCCTATGCCGCCGCCATTTCCGGGAAGCGATGGACCTCTGATGCCTAAACTAACGCTTGGTGATTGGATCTCAGATACAGGCGAGCATGAGGCAACGGGCGAAATGTCTGGCCCGTCGTTCTATAAGTTGCTCACACAGCCTTTTGGCCTGAATAACATGGGCGCCCATTTGGAAAAGCTACCGCCGGGATCAAAATCCGGCCCAGCGCATCGGCATAGCGCAGAAGACGAGATGGTGTTCGTTCTTCAAGGGCAAGTCACGCTTTGGGAAGACAACACAGAAACGCGGCTGCATGCAGGAGAAGCCGCCATTTGGAAGGCTGGAAACGGGCCGCATCACTGTTTGCAAAACGATGGAACGGACGATGTGGTGTATTTGGTCGTAGGGACCCGTGCGGCCTTGGATATCGCCGAATTTGCGGAACACGATTTCCGGCTAGAAATCGACCGTCGTTCGGGGACGCTAGAGCGGCGGATCTTAAAGCCTTAAGCCACACTTGTCGGTCCAGACATCAGCCAGTTCTAGCGCGGCCTCACAGGCGCCTGCTGCTGCGCAACTCAAACAGAATTCGGAAGCGGACTGCCCTGCACAAAAGCGGCGACATTTTCAACCGCCATCATGCCCATAGACTCGCGCACCTCGAGCGCAGCAGTGCCAAGATGCGGCAACAAAACAACATTCTCTAGCGCAACAAGAGCTTCAGGGATCGTCGGCTCATGCTCATAAACGTCCAGCCCGGCGCCTGCGATTTGCCCTGCTTCAAGGGCCGCGACAAGGGCCGTTTCATCCATCACATCGCCGCGCGCAATATTAACTAAGTGGGCATGTGGCTGCATCGCAACCAGAGCCGCGTGACCGATCATATGCCGGGTAGCCGGACCACCCGGGATCGCGAGCACGACGATATCCGCTGCCGCCATGCATTCATGCAGTGTGTCCGTTTGCCGTGCAGGTATGTCTACCGTTTTGGCCGAGCGGTTGTAGAACACCACTTCCATTCCAAAGCCGTAGTGGCACCGCTTGGCAATGGCTTGCCCGATACGGCCCATCCCAATGATCCCAACCGTCTTTCCGCTCATATGCAAGCCCAGCATCTGTGTTGGATGCCACCCCTGCCAGGAGCCCGCGCGCACCATCCGTTCACCCTCACCTGCACGTCGGCAAGTCATCAGCATCAACATGAGCGCAATATCGGCCGTAGCATCCGTAACAGCACCCGGAGTGTTGGTCACAGCGACCCCGGCAGCACGGGCCGCGTCCACATCGATATGATTGTAGCCCACACCAAAATTGGCGAGCAGCTTGCACCGCCCCTCCATCATGCCTGCGCTGCACTCATCTCCGAGCGTTGGCAGTATGACGTCATACATCCACATGGCCGCGCGCAGCTCGCGTTCTGTCATTGGGGTGTTGGTCTCGCGGACTTCTACGTCAGCGATCGAGTGGGCGGCATCCAGCACAGTCTGTGGCAAGGGCCGTGTAATGAGCAATTTGGTCAAAATAGCCTCCCACCGATCGGAACGTCTTTGTCAGGGGTGAGCAAAACAACCTCCCCTTCATCATCCGGGACACCCAGAACAAGGATCTCGGACATGAATTTTCCGATCTGGCGCGGTGGGAAATTCACAACGGCTACCACACGCTGCCCGGTTAAACCTTCGGGAGTGTAGTGCTTAGTGATCTGCGCTGAGCTTTTGCGCACACCCAAGTCTCCCCCAAAATCCACCCAAAGTTTGATCGCGGGCTTGCGAGCCTCGGGGTATGGCTGCGCTTCAACCACACGCCCCACTCGGATATCGACTTTGAGAAAATCATCAAATGTCAGGTCAGTCACGGCTTAACTCCCGGGATCGTTCGGCGGCTGCCGCAACTGTTCGCACCATCAGATCCGGCAACTTCTGCATGAGCACCTCAAGACCTGCCTGCGTCGTGCCGTTGGGGCTAGTCACATTGATGCGCAACTGCTCCGCACTGTCTTCGCCTAACGCCAACTGTCCTGCACCTGAAACTGTCGCAACGGCCAAAGTCATCGCCAAATCGGCGTCAAGACCCTGCGCTTCGCCTGCAGCAGCCATCGCTTCGATCATGTGAAAGACATAGGCCGGGCCAGAGCCACTTAGACCAGTAACCGCGTCCATCTGCGCTTCGTTGTCCAGCCGAACAGTTTGGCCTACTGCAGCCAACAGCCCCTCGGCCTGGTCCATGTGCTCGATGCTAGCGGTTGAGGATCCAATCAGGGCCGTTATGCCCTGCCCAATCGCCGCAGGGGTATTTGGCATCGCACGAATGACTGGCGTCGTTTCTCCCAAAATTTCGCTATATGTGGACAGGGACGTTCCTGCCGCAACAGAAACAAACAGCGTTCCACCACCACCCATCGCTGTCAACGCTGGCAAAGCCTTGGCCATCATTTGGGGTTTGACCGCGACAATCACAATTGCTGGCGCAGGCGGAAGATCCGCATTCACGTGCACCCCGGTGCCGCGCACCCAATCCGATGCATAGGGATCCTGCACCCAAATGGCTGAAGGTGACAGACCGCCCGATAACCATCCGGACAACATCGCCGATCCCATTTTGCCGCAGCCCAAAAGAATCAGCCCGCGGTGTTCGATATCCGTAAAATTCATAAGCCCCCCGATCATCTCAGGGGTGCAGGCTAAGCGCGCCCATACGCCTCGGCAATAGCGACTTGCATCGCTTCTTCGACCTCGCGCTCGCCCCACGTGACAAGTTGGAACGCTGGATAGTAGCGTTCTGCGCTGAGGACCGCCGCCGAGATCATGGTATCGATTTGATCTGGCGTTGCCATTTGGCCACCCGCAAGGATTAGGCCATAGCGATAAACCATCAGCTTTTGCTTGGCCCAATACGAGAACGCCCCAGCCCAGCAATTGTCATTCACACGGTTCAAAGCTGCATTTAGCGCATCTTGCCGATGTTCAGGCGGCTCCATGTCAAAAGTGCAGATCAATCGGAGTGTTTCGTCATATCCCGACCAAGCCAGTGTGATAGAATAGGTTCGCCATTGGCCCTCAACGGCCATTGCGATTTGATCGTCTGCGATGCGATCAAACTCCCAATCCTGATGCTCAGCGATGTGTTCGACAATGTCGATCGGATGAAGGTCTTCGACCTCAAGATACTGCTCTGATACTGCCATGACGCGCCCCTTTCGGGTTGTAGCAGCTGGGCTGTGACAGCACCCCAGCGCTGGTTGGCTGCTCTATGAGCGGTAGCTATGACCTCCGCTCATACTAGGTATGGTGCGTCTCTGCGCGGAGTCTGTAAAGCAATAATGTGGGGATAACCCCAATAAATTGTGGATAGCTTTGGAGCATGCACCCTATCTGGGCGTGTTGGCTCTATTTTGAGGTGGCCTTTTCAAGACAAGCACAAGCCGTCGCGCAGCTTTGTGCAGCAACCACACGCAGTTCGGTTTTACTGGGATATCGGAGTTCCGAGCCATTATGCGTTACGCAAGCTAGGATCGTACAGACATGAAGCCGAGCGCGCACTTTGGGCGCTTAAGCCTTTTGCAAACTCAATAAGAAAGGCCCCTAGAAAACATCGCGGTTGCATAGGTTATCGAGATAACAAGCTCAGTTTCGTGCACGTCGTTGACTGTGCGAGCCGCCTATAGCTTGCGCCACGACTTGCTTTCGAAAGCGCCGAATAGGCCAGCAAGAAACAATAAAACTGCAAGCGCCGCATTGCCGTCGGCCAGACCAAAAAAGTTCACACCCGCGAGTCCAGTCGCTTCCAATACATCCGCCGTGACAACGCCTGGAGTATGCAAGACTATAGTTTGATTGGCATCAAACGATGCACAGATCCAAACGCATGCAAAGGTGAAGATTGAAACGCCTGCTTAGATCGCAGCGGCTATTGCCTTGTTAGTCAAATTTTTCCTCGTGAATTGTAAGTTGCCGCGCTTTCCAGAAAGGCTTCAATGTCCGCGCCTAGGTGCGCCCGGACTTACCCCAGTACACAGACTGCGAAACGCCGCGCAGATGAAGCGCGGCATTTCAAAATTCCAAAGGTCTTTAGGCCTATTTTGCTTCAAGCGCATCAAGTCGCGCTTTGAGAGCTTCGTTTTCTTCACGGGCTTTCTGCGCCATCGCTCGCACGGCGTCGAATTCCTCACGAGTGACGAAATCACGATCCGCAAGCCAACGGTCCACTAGACTTTTCATCGCCGTCTCGGCCTCATCTTTGGCGCCTTGCGCCACGCCCATCGCATTGGTCATGAGTTGGCTGATATCGTCCATCATTTTGTTGCGTGTTTGCATGATCGCTCCTTTTCACTTGTTGCTTATATGGGGGCACGCGGGGCGATCCTCAACTGTTGACTTGCCCCCCCCTGTTGACTTGCTGGCGCGAGGGTGGCCAAAAGCCGCTATGATATTTGCGCTTCCCTTTCCAAACATCGGCCCTGACATCGTAAGCTTTGATCTGTTCGGATTCACTCTTGCGCTTCGCTGGTATGCGATGGCCTATATCGTAGGCATCTTGATTGCCTGGGGCATGGCGGCACGTGCTGTGCGTACGCTTTCGTTGTGGCATGACGCGGCGCCCGCCAGTGCAGAGCAGATCGGCGACTTGATCACTTGGGTGATTATTGGGATCATTCTGGGCGGTCGGCTCGGTTTTGTCTTGTTCTATGAACCAGCCTACTATTTTGCCAACCCGGCTCAGATTCCGATGATCTGGCAGGGCGGCATGGCCTTCCACGGAGGCTTCCTAGGCGTGGTCATCGCGGCATATCTGTATTGCCGGTCGCAAGGCATTCCAATGCTCAAGATGGCGGATGTCATGGCGTATACAACGCCGCCTGCATTGTTCTTGGGGCGCGTGGCGAATTTCATCAATGCAGAGCTTTGGGGCCGCCCGACAGACGCTCCGTGGGGGGTGATTTTCCCCGGCGCCGCTGCGCAAAACTGTGAGGGGCCTCTGGGCTTTGTTGGAACGCTTTGCGCACGCCATCCGTCGCAGCTGTACGAGGCCTTGCTTGAAGGTGCGCTCCTTGGGGCGGTTCTCATCTATCTTGCTTATCGTCGCGGGCTGTTCACGCGACCGGGTGCGGCATTGGGCATCTTCCTTGCCGGGTATGGGGTAGCCCGCTTTTTCGTGGAATTTTTCCGACAAGCGGACGCACAGTTCATCACCCCAGCCAACCCGCAGGGATGGGTCCTGCAAGCTGGTGGGATTGGGGTCTCAATGGGTCAATTGTTGTCGCTTCCGATGATTATAATCGGTCTGGCAGTACTGATCCGAGCTATCCGCCGGGCGCCCGCGTGACAGTACTTGCTGACATACTTAAGGCTCAGATCGCAGCTGAGGGTCCAATATCTCTTGCCGCCTATATGGAGGCGTGCTTGCTCCACCCAGAGCATGGGTACTACATCACCCGAGATCCCCTTGGGGCTTTAGGTGATTTCATCACCGCACCCGAAATCAGTCAAATGTTTGGTGAGATGATAGGCCTTTCCTTAGCGCAAGCATGGTTAGACCAAGGACAACCAAGGCGTTTTACACTCGCGGAGCTGGGGCCAGGTCGCGGGACGTTAATGCGCGATGCTATGCGCGCCACTCAAAGCATTCCCGGCTTCCACGCAGCAGCACAAGTTTGGTTGGTTGAAGCATCGCCCCCTTTGCGCGCGGCGCAAGCGCAAGCGGTACCCAAAGCGTCGTTTGCCGGTGACCTTTCCGAGTTGCCTGACCAACCGCTCTTTCTCATTGCGAACGAGTTCTTTGATGCCTTACCGATCCATCAATATCGGCGCGTGGGGCAGGCATGGTCTGAGCGCATTGTTGGCTTGGCGGACGGCAGCTTGATCTTTGGAGCAGCATCTCCAGAAAGGCTCCGCGCGCTAGCGCCGCGGCTCCCCGATACCAAAGACAGCGACATCATAGAGCTTTGCCCAGCCGCCCCCGCCCTAATGGGCCAAATTGCAAATCGGATCGCGATGCATGGTGGCGCTGCTCTGGTGGTGGACTACGGCGATTGGCGCTCGCTTGGGGACACTTTCCAAGCGATGAAAAACCATAAACCTGTTGATCCGCTGGCTTCGCCCGGTCAGTCAGACCTAACCGCACACGTGGATTTTGCCGCGCTTTCGGATGCTTGCGGATCGGTTTTGCCGTCCCAAATGACCCCACAGGGGGTGTTTCTCGAAAGGCTGGGTATTACAGCGCGCGCGCAAATGCTTGCCAAAGCATTGAGCGGTCCGGACCTTTCGGCCCATATTTCTGCCCACCGCCGCTTGACCCACCCCGAGGAGATGGGTCAACTCTTCAAAGTGATCGGCATCGTGGCTAAGGGGGCCCCGATGCTTCCGGGATTGGAGGCCGCAAGGGCCGCTTATGACACTTGAAATCATCACTTCCACCGCTTTAGACGGCGTCCAGCACGGGTTTTTCACACGCAAGGGTGGTGCGTCTTCTGGTGTTTTTTCTGGGCTGAATTGCGGTCTCGGCTCCAGTGATCAAAGCGAGATCGTGTTGATGAACCGTGCACGTGTGGCCGAGGCTATGTGCGTAGATCCCACGCACCTTATAACCCAATATCAAGTACATTCTGCCGATGTTGTAACGGTGCAGAGTGAAACGGACCACACCGAAACAGCCGATGCAATGGTAACGGATCAACCCGGCCTTTTGTTGGGGATCATGACGGCCGATTGCCAACCCGTGCTTTTTGCGGACCGCGAAGCAGGCGTCGTAGGCGCGGCGCATGCAGGCTGGAAAGGGGCGATTGACGGTGTGCTGGAGCATACGTTGGATGCAATGGAGACGCTTGGCGCGTCGAGGCACAAGACCACCGCCGTCATTGGCCCATCAATCGCGCAAGCATCCTATGAGGTTGGACCCGAGTTTGTTGAAAGGTTTGTAGATGAGGACCCGTCTTATGCCCGCTTTTTCAGCGGTGGGTCAGGCGACCGGGCCCAGTTTGATTTGCCGTCCTTCGGCTTGCACTGTTTGCGAGAGGCAGGCGTGGCTCATGCCGAATGGACGCGCCATTGCACTTATGCGGACCCAGAACGTTTTTACTCGTATCGTCGCTCAGTGCACCGCAAAGAGGCAGACTATGGGCGGCTTGTTGCAACCATCCGGCTCTAAAGGGCCTTTTCCAATTACGTGGGTAGGCGGGCGCTAGGGGACCGAACAAACTCTGCCTTTGCCCCGAGACGATTGCGGCACAAGTCGCCTCAAAGACGCCGTAAACCATCGCAATTTCAGCACGAATTTACACGGATGCCGCCCAACGGCGGCCCTATTGCACCGTCAGATTGTCCTTAACCGAGAGTAAGGAGTCGAGAAATGAGCAGAAAACGCTGGATGGCTACCGTGATTGCCGAGTCTAAAAAAGACACACCTGCCCTGCCTTTTGCGCGGCAAGTTCGTTCTGCAAAAACCCAGCAGGCGCTGAAGCCACAAAAGGCCGCCTAAGCGGAATTATGGCAACCCGGCTGATAAACCGGAAACAATCCAAAAGAATTCAAAGCGATTGGCGCGGGAAAGCGGCCAATCGCTTTTTTCCTTTTGATAAGGCCCGCAAGTCTGCAAGGTATCTGATCAAGACGACAACGCGAGACTGCCGTGGGGGCCAGCATCGCACCTGATAAATAGGTGTTTGATGACCAGCCCTTCCTCTACCGGCCTTCTGGCAAGTCATTCTGATATCCGCAGCCCTCAGCAAGGCTGGGATGTTCGCACAGAAAGGCGACCTCAGACCGCTCGGCCTCATATGCGGAAATTTGAGGTCGCCTATCTGACCCCTCAGCTCCAAAATAGGACACTTGTGCAGTTTGCGCCTGCAGCGCCGCTCTTTGAGATGCCCTTCTTAGCGTTGGCGCGCGGGACTTTGATCTCAACCACCTGCGGCCCCATTGCTATTGAAGATCTCCAACCGGGCATGGATGTGTCGACATCCGACGGCGCACAAACGATCTTGTGGAAAGGCGTCACTACGATCGTACCTCACGCGCCCGGCCAGACGGAGCAAGCCTGCACACTCGCGCGCATGCCAGCAGGTAGCTTGGGTCAGTTGAGACCCCAACACGACCTCCTATTGGGATATGCCGCACGCCTTTGGCGGCCGAACCAAAGACGGATGGTGCCCGCTTGGGATTTTATTGATGGAGAAAGCGCTTTCACGGTGCGGCCGCAAGGCCCCGTACGTCTGTTTCATATCGCGCTGCGCCAGCATTCGCGCATAATTGCCAACGGGATGGAGGTAGAGAGCTTTCATCCCGGAGCACTTTCAACCATGCCAATTCGGCGCGATGTCAAATCTCTCTATCTTGCCCTTTTTCCGCATATACGCTGTTTGTCTGAATTTGGCCCGCTGCGGTTCGACCGCGACAAGACTCCGACTAGCGGCAACTAGGGCGCTTTTGCCAATCGCTCTTCCAGCACATCAAACGGTACTCCGGGATCGTCTTTGGCGCCACGGATGACAAGAGAAGTCTTGACGCTGGCTACATTGTCGGCGCGCAACAGCTGCTCAGTCAAAAAGGTCTGAAAAGTGCTGAGATCGGGTGCGACGCATTTCAGTATGAAGTCAACCTCACCGTTAAGCATGTGACACTCACGCACTAGCGACCATCTATTGCAGCGCTCTTCAAATGCGACAAGATCCGCCTCTGCCTGACTAACCAGCCCGACATTTGCGAAGACCTTCACTTCAAACCCTAACGAGCGCGCATCCACATTGGCGTGATAGCCGCGAATGTATCCTGCTTCCTCAAGCGTGCGGACCCGGCGCAAGCACGGGGGTGCAGAGATCCCCACACGCTTAGCCAATTCTACATTTGTCATGCGGCCATCGGCCTGAAGCTCAGACAGGATCATGCGATCAATTTCATCGAGTCGATGTGAGGGCATGCCTAGAGTTCCTTTGAAATTTCCGTTTATGTATGGCAGGCCCGGCTCATGCGCAACAATATTTCAAGAATGCGCAATAAAACACTCGCACACTTTGTGATCGAAGGCCCCTTTTACCCCGACGCGGCCACGATTATATCACCTCAGCAGTCAACTGGGGAAGATCATGGCCGAGCAGCGTAAAACTAAGGTTCTTATCGTGGGCTCCGGTCCCGCTGGCTACACAGCCGGCGTCTATGCAAGCCGTGCGATGCTTGAGCCATTGCTTGTTCAAGGCATTGAACCGGGCGGCCAATTGACCACAACAACCGAGGTTGAGAACTGGCCGGGCGATACCGAAGTGCAAGGCCCAGATCTGATGGTTCGGATGGAAGCGCATGCAAAGGCAATGGGTTGTGAAATCGTAGGAGACATCATCTCCTCAATCGACTTTTCCCAAAGACCCTTTGTTTGCCAATCAGATTCAGGCACCGAGTATGTCGCGGACGCGCTTGTCCTTGCGACTGGCGCGCGGGCCAAATGGCTTGGCCTTGAGAGCGAAGAGAAATTCAAAGGCTTCGGGGTCAGCGCCTGCGCAACTTGCGATGGCTTTTTCTATCGTGGGCAAGAGATCGTTGTTGTTGGCGGCGGAAACACAGCAGTTGAAGAAGCGCTCTTTCTGACCAATTTCGCCTCCAAGGTGACTTTGGTTCACCGTCGCGATGAATTGAGAGCCGAAGCGATCCTGATCGACCGGCTAATGAAGAACCCAAAGATCGAACCCCTTTGGGATCACCAGCTGGACGAGGTCTATGGCACAGATGCCCCGCTAGGCGTTGAAGGCATCAAGGTTAAGCACGTAAAGACCGGGGAGATTACAGATGTTCCGGCCAAGGGTGTCTTCATTGCTATTGGCCACGCCCCTGCCAACGAGCTGGTTAAGGATGTGCTCGAAACTCATATGGGTGGCTATGTTGTGACCAAACCAGACAGTACAGAAACCTCCATACCCGGCGTCTTCGCTGCAGGCGATCTAACAGACCACAAATACCGACAAGCCGTCACCTCTGCCGGTATGGGCTGCATGGCGGCCCTTGAGGCTGAGCGGTGGTTGGCGGAGCAAGACTAGCTCGGCGGCTTAGGGCGCATCAAAGGAGCACACCCCAAACGGCGGCTTAGAGCCCGACTCGGCCATTATGATGTCGTGCTGCGTGCGATCGCAGCGAGGAAAATGCGGCATGATAGGAAAACTTCATGCTGTCGCGCGGCGAGAGAAACGGCCGTTCGAGGACGCCGCAGCATGGCTCAGGGCACACCCAACTCGGACACATCGCGTTGAGCTTACTTTCTAGGGCAAAGTCCGAACCGTTTGCCACATCAGTTTTTTTAAACGTGCGGCAACGTGGTACGTGCCCGCAAGCCTCCATTCAGCCTGTTTTCAAGCGACAAGTCACCCTGGTGGTTGCGCAAGATTTCATGGGCAATTGCGAGGCCGAGTCCCACACCGCCGAGCTCTTTGTTCCGGCTGACCTCGCCCCGCCGAAAGGGTTCAAGAATATAGTCCAGAATTTCGGGTGCGATCCCTGGACCTCGATCCAACACGTCGATCTGGGCGTTGCCTGCTGACACCTCTAGGACCACAGAGGCCGATCCACCATAGCGCTGTGCATTTTCTATTAGATTGCGAAAGACCCGCCTCAAGCTGTTTGGGCCACCATTTACTATAGCAACACTATCGGCCTCAAAGGGCACATCCATCCTGGCGCAAAGCTCTTGTAGCAATTCATTGAGATCAAAGGTCTCTTTGTGGGGCTCCACATCGCCCGACCGAGCAAAGGTTATCAGCCCGTCCGCCATTGCCGTCATTTCATCAAGTGTCCTAATCATGGCATCTGCCAGGCCTTGATCTTCGATTAATTCAGCACGAATGCGTAAGCTCGTAATTGGAGTGCGCAAATCATGACCGACAGCTGCCATGGTTAGCATTTGCTGTCGCTCAAATTGTCGTATCTCGGCCTGCATGAGATCGAAGGCCCGGTTCGCTTCTGCAAATTCATGCGCACCGTCAAAAGACAATTGCACATCCCGTTTTCCTGCAGCAATCTCTTCGGCAGCACTGGCCAAGTGCCCGATAGGGCGCACAATGCGCCGAACCATTACCAACACCGCCGCAGTCACAAGCACGAATGTGACCATGAAAATAAACAACAAGAACTGTTCTTGTCCGTCTGTAAACCATGTCCGTGGTGCGCGGCTTGAAAAGTTGAGCCAATCGTTTTGCGAAAGCTGGAGCGTTACAAGTACGACCTCACGGTTTTGGCCTGCGTTGCGGGTGTCAGTTGTTCCGTCCTCCGGCATGCGGGACAAAACGGCGGCCCGAACGTCCCGAAAACCCAGATCAGACAACGCCAGGACGATGCTTGCGGATCGCGCGTTGTTCGCACTTTCAAGAAGCGCAGGGGTCGGAGCGATCTTGATAGAGGTTGTGCGCGAGGAGGCAGCATCAGCAAACCTTGCGCGGCTTGAGGCATCAATTACATCAAGTGTCTCTCGTAAGTCGACAATCCGCACAATCACCATTTGATCGCGGGCCGTTTGACCTTGATAGACCTTGCCGAGGCCTACCAAAGCAACGGCAAACAGGAACGCGAATCCTAAAGCAACCGAATTCAGAAGGACAAGCTGATTGCTGATACGCCGCGGCATCAAACGCGCGAGCTTCATAGGTCCGTGTCTTGTGCAGCTACAACAGCGAGGCGATAGCCGCGTCCTCGGTCCGTAAGGATCAAGCGGGGGGCAGACGGATCGTCCTCGATCTTCTTGCGCAACCGTACAATCATATTATCAATTGTGCGCTCGAACGCGCGTTCGCCACGACCAAGGACATGCTCGACCAATATTGAACGGGATAAAACCGTGTTGGCGTCGTCTAGAAAGGCACAGAGTAGGCGGTTCTCGTTGGCCGTCAACGTAACATAGTCCTCCTCGCCATTCGTCATCGTTCCCGTTGCGGCGTTGTGCACCCAAGGTCCAACGTGTCTTACTTCGGCGGGCTCGACTGATGAGGCGTGCTGCATCCGCCGCAGGACAACGCGCAGTCGCGCAAGAAGTTCGCGCGGGTTGAACGGCTTCACGATGTAGTCGTCGGCCCCGATCTCAAGGCCTACGATTTTGTCCACGTCGGTGACCATGGCCGTCAGAAGGATCACGGGGACAGACGTGGTCGCAACCACCCAACGGCAGAGCGAAAGGCCATCCTCGCCTGGCATCATGATGTCCAAGATCAACGCGTCAATACCGCCCCGAGCAAGCATCTCTCGCGCGGCTTGCGTATCCGCAGCCAGCGAGACCCGAAATCCATTTTTCTTGAGATATTGGCCAAGGGGCTCTCGGATATCGAGGGCGTCGTCGGCGATAAGGATATGCGAGTTTTGGATCATCAAATCGGCGGAGACGAACGTTGAACTGATAACGTAAGTATCTTCCAATTCGGAATCCACGACGCAATCTTTGTCGCAAATTGTATCAAGCCCCGCTGATAATGACACTTTGCGACAGTGTATTTGTTTTCAAAAGGCTTGTGTTGATGAAAGCTGTTGATCAATGACACTTTGAAGGACCCCTAATGCATCGGCTTTCTCTCAGACCTGAACTTGCGCCTTCGCATGACGCGTATGTTCTGACGATGAAAGGCCCTTAATTCTTGTCGAAAGTCCTCGGACATAACTCAACTGCAGTCCAGGCATAGACCTTGTGAGCAGTCTCGCACAAGGTACACGGTTCCTGAAGCAGAATTGGGCGCTTCTAGGCGTATTGGCTGTCGCCCTATGCGTTGCGGGCTGGTTTGCGTTCCAATTTATCTCGACGTTCTTGTTCCTGAACGATCCACGTAATCATGACAGCGATCTCAAGGCGTGGATGAACCCGCATTTCGTAATGGAGTTGTATGACCTGCCACGACCAGTGGTGCTGGAACTTTTGGAGCGCCCGGCCGACGAAATGGGCGGCATAAAATTGGACCAAGTGGCAAATGAGCTTGGGATCACGATGGAAGAGCTGACTGAGCGCATCCGCGCTGGCGCAGCCATCTACCGGGAAAGATCACAATGAGCGACACGATCATCGGCCTTGTTCCCGTTTTTGGACCATACCTCGTGTTTGCTGTGATCTTTCTCGCAAGCCTCGCCGTGCCCCTCCCAGCGTCCTTGCTGACGTTGACCGCCGGTAGCTTCGCGGCATCTGGCGACTTGTCTTTTTGGGTCATCTTGTTAACCGCGTTCCTTGCCTTTGTGCTTGGCGATCCGGCTGCCTTTGGCATCGCGCGCAGGGTTGGGCCAAAATTCCTTCCAAAACTTGCGGATTCTGCAAGGTTCGGCCCGATTATCGCCCGCAGCCAGGATTTGTTGCACCGGCGCGGAGCTTTAGCAGTTCTTTTGAGCCACACAATCATGAGCCCAACCTGTCCCTATGTCAGTCATCTTTGCGGCGCAGGCGGGTTGTCCTGGCGAGACTTCACTTTCACTGCGTTGCCCGGTGCCGCGATCTGGACCGCCGCATACCTTTATCTTGGATACCTTTTTGCCGGGCAGCTTGAAATTGTCATCGAAACAATCAGCCACTTCTTCGGCTTCATTCTAGCTGGCTGCATCGTACTGGGATGCCTTGTGATACTGCGCAGCAGATGGCGCGAAATTTCGAAATATTCCGGCGGAACAAGCACTTAATATTGGTAGGAACTGATATTGGAACAGGAGCATGACATGAAAAATGCAATTTGGTTTGGAGCTGCCTCACGGGTTGCTTTGACCGGAATGACCGCAATTGCAGCGACAACAGGGATAGCATGCGCCGAAGCCCCAAACCTGCAAACCAAAGGGATTGTCATCCATTTGGCCGACAATTTGGACGAGGCTGACAAACTAGGCTGGTGCATTGACACGCTCGGGCGGGGTTGGTCCGACCAGTTGCAGGCTCATTCGTGCAAACCACAAGGCGGTGACGTGCAGTTTGGTTATCGAACCGACTTGATGCAGATCTATTCCGTAGCGTTCGAAGGTAAGTGCATGGCTCTTGTGGACGAGGAGAACGCCGAGGTTCCGCTCGGTTTGATCGATTGCGACCCGGCCTCTGCCAATCAGCAATTTAGCTATGACGCCGCTGATGGCCGCTTCTCTCTTAACAACGCGCCCGAGCAATGCGTGATCGTGGGGGCGGAGAGCCGCAATGCAGGACCGTTCATGTCGCGAGATCTGAAACTGGGAAACTGCACAAGCACCGATCCCGAGCTCTCAACTTGGACCATACAAGAAACTTAATTGAAACGTGTAATTTCATCGAACGAAAGACATGAAATGATAAGCAAAGATAGACCGCCCAACACCCTTTCCCGACGCACATTCATGCAATCTGGCACTGCCGCGACTGCGTTTTTGGCAACTTCGTCAAGCGCTGTTTTTCTGACTGGAACGACGCGGGTATCTGCTCAGCATGCTCAACCAAACTATACACTGACGATATCCGAGCTAAATGGGCGTCAAGTCTACAATGGGAAACCACTCGGCCCCGTGATGCGCATCCGGGCAGGCGACGCCTTGGATGTGGAATTGATTAATGAACTCCCAGCCTTAAATGACGACTGCACGGATAACATGAATCGTCCCCACGGGCTCAACACCACCAACCTTCACACGCATGGCCTGCATGTGTCTCCAACCACGGATTCAAGCGGTGAATTCGATGCAGACAATGTCTTCATCAGCGTCGTCCCAGCCAATCAGGAAGTGTCTTGCGCGGGTGATCATGGAGGCCACAATTCTGACTATCGATTTGGACGCAACTCTTATCGCTTTGAGATCCCTGAAGACCACGCATCCGGCACGTTCTGGTATCACGCTCACAAGCATGGCTCGACCGCAGCCCAAGTGGACGATGGTCTGGCAGGCGCACTGATCATCGACGACGAGCCCGGCTATTTGCCATCCTATATCGAGAATGCGATCGAAAAGATCTTCTTTCTGACCAACGAGGATCTATTGCTGGTTGAAGAGGACGGTAGCACAACGGTATCGCCAACCATTACGATGCGCCCAGGTGAGGTGCAGCGTTGGCGGGTGATCAATGGCACAGGCAACGGGATAGACTATGCCTTTATCAGACCCAGCCTCGCAAATTTGGATATGCATCTGATCGCCTACGACGGGCTAACGCAACGAAGACGCGTTGCGGTAGATTACGACCACACGGATGAACCGTGGCTGAATCCATCTGCCCTGGCATCAGGCAACCGTGCAGACTTCATCGTTCGTGCGCCAGCCGAGGGCGAAGAGCGATCATCCGGCGGTTTGTTGTCATCCATCAGCGGTCTGCTTGGTGACAACCTGGCTCGTTTTGTCGACTTTGAGATCGAGATCAGCGGTGAACCCGTTGGCGCTGAATGGTCCGAAGACGATGCCCTTCCGGGGCCGGGCCCGTCGCTGCCGTTGTTCGACGACACGGTTCTGCCCACACGCGAACTTGCGTTCACTGGCAACCGGACGATCGACCGTGAAGCCTTCGACGGAGATGTTGAACAGACGTTCCAACTTGGCACCGCAGAGGACTGGACGGTGTTCAACAGAACTGGGGCTCTGCATGTTTACCATATTCACGTGAACCCGTTTCTTGTAACAGAAATCAACGGTATCGCACTTTCCCCCGATGATCCACTTTATCGCTGGCAGGATACACTGGGTGTCCCACTAAACGGATCTGTCGGCTTCAAGACGCGGTACGAGACGTTTACAGGTAAATTCGTCATTCACTGCCACGTGCTACCCCATGAAGACCAAGGCATG
>CALKJA010000167.1 GCA_937995865.1 uncultured Paracoccaceae bacterium
GCAAAAGCCATCGGCGTCAGCCGCCAGACGATCATCGCAATTGAACAGGGGCATTACTCTCCAAGTCTTGAGCGAGCCTTCCTGATCAGCCGGGTCTTTGGCGTTGGTTTAGAAGATGTCTTCGGTTGGGAACCCTGAACGACCGCAAAAAAGTGGTAGGTGGCATTGCATGCGCTATGAAGCAGCGAAGGGCTGCTTCGAGCCCGAACCTACCCTAGCTTGAAAGCTGAGAAGCGGTCATAGAAGGGCGAAACTCAGTTATTGAGTACCGCGCCAGCTTCTTCGCTTGAAATGGGTCAGCAGCTAAAATCCGTTCAAGTTTGGCACGGTCCTTCGCCGTTGCAACAATCACACCACCGGTCCGTGGCACCTTTGGGCCTGAGGCAACAAAACATCCAGAGGCATAATTTCGCTCAAGAAATTCAACATGTGCGTCAAGCTCAGGCTCAATTTCGTCGAAATCCACGATGTAGTGGAGATCGACAATGAAGAGGTTTTGTTCTGGCGGGATCAATGACATTGTTAAGAAAAACCAAAGTGCAGTTTATTCGACTGCCGGTTCAATCGCATTAATGCCTTCAAATGGCAACTTAGTCCGCACAGCGGACCTTACCAAACCAAATTCATTCAACCGGCACTCTTCAACACATCAGGAAATTGATCCACGACCCAGCGCTGCCACAAAACAGCCCCCTGCCCCTCGGCCATGTCATGGGCTTGCTTGGCTGTATCAAAGGCAACCTGAAGCTCCCCGCCTTCGCGCTCAACAATAGCACGGGCAAGCAACAACGGCGCACGGCATTGCTCCTCGCCGGTCTTATCCAGCAATTCCAGATAGCGATCGACAAGATCCGTCGCTTCTTCAAGGCGTCCCAACTGAACAAGATAGGGCGACAGGATGGCCGCAAAAAGCGCTTGCCAGCAAGTGAAGCCGGTTTGTCGCCAAGCTTCAAACCCGGTTTCCATCAAAGCTACCCCATCAGCAGTTTGACCACGGCGCGCATGGCACCAGCCCTGCGCAAATTGCGCCATCGCCACGAACTCTGGAAAGCCCTGCTCAATAGAAAATTCTAACGCTTCTTGGCTGGCTGCATCAGCCATCGCGACATCGTCACGCAACAGCGCTGTGTTGAACCGAGCGAGCAGCGCGAAGCCGATCTCATGCGGGAAGTTCAACTCTTTGGCCAGCCTGACAGCCCCTTCCGCACGCGCAAGCCCGTCACCAAAGTCACCTTGGATCGTCCGGGTTAGGCCCCCATAGAACTGCGCGAAGACACCAAATTCTTTAATGAAATGGGCATAAAGCGCCTTATGGATTTCCATGTCATAGCGCGCCATGACCCGGTCAAAACTTGCCTCAGCCAAGGCATTATCACCGCGATGCCAAGCCACCATGCCCTTGATCAGATTACCCGCCAAATGCGCAACGTCAGACGGGGTTTGAGCGTCCAACATCAAAATGGCATCGGCCATGGTGTCCGCGCGATCCAGATCAGCAACGGCCCAAGCATGTTCAGCGGTGTAGAACACCACCGGCAGCATGTCTTCCAGCATGTCCAACCGTTCCACCAGTTCCATCGCGCGGGCTTGCGTCAGACCAAACTCTGCATTGCCGGGCCCCCGTGTCACCATCAGCGTCGGCCCTTGAATGGCCAGCATCTGTAACTCCAGACTGTCGCGCGTTTCCCCCGCGCGCATGGTTTCGATACCGTCCAACCCGGCTTCCAAATGCGCCAAGGCCTCTGCCGCGGCACCCTTTTTCGTGGCCGTTAGCGCCGCTGCAATAAAGTAACCTGCCGCCTCTTCACTGCGGCCCGCCTTCGCAAGATGCCCCGCCAACACGTGATCTTCCAAAGGTGGCATGGCGACCTTGGTCAAGTAGGCCTCAGCAATCGCGCCATGAATGGCGTCCCGCACTCCTTTCGGCATGTTGCCATAAACCGCATCCCGGATCAGCGCATGCGTGAAGGTGAGCTTGTCGTTGCCCTTAACCGCAGTCGACCGACGGAGCAGGTTCAGCGCTTCCAACGCCTCTGCCTTGGTTCCTGCCTTCGTGACATCCTGCCCCGCCAGCCGTGCAACAAGCGATGGGTCAAAGCTGCGCCCCAGCGCCGATCCAGCTCGCACAAAGCCAAGTGTGTCCCCATCAAGCCGATCCAGCTTGGCTTGAATGATCGAAGTCAACGACAGCGGCGCGTTTGTCGCTTCCAAAGCATCGCCCCCTGCCCCCAGCATGATCTCTGCATATTCCTGCACGATCAACGGTACGCCTTCGCTCTTTTCCACCAACAGATCCGTCGGGCGATCCTTGCCCAATATCTGCTGCGCCAAAGTCCGCGCCTCTTCATCGGACAGCGACGGCAACCGCATCGCCGGTGCAGTCTCCAGTCCCGCGCCATAAGGCGGCTCATCGCGCGTCGAAAGAATGATCAACACCGGATGCGCCTCAGCCCGCGACAGCAACATGTCCAAAAGCTGGGCAGACGTCGGATCCAGCCAGTGGACATCTTCAAACACCACCACAAACGTCCCGCGCCCAATCACAGACGCAAAGATCTGATCGGCAAGCTTATCCAAAGCCCGTCCGCGACGCAGGTTCACCGGCTCGCTTTGATCAAGGGATGCGTCAGCCTCAAATGGGTTGATCAGGTCCAGCAAAATCTCGGTGTCATTGGCGCCAAACCCCCAGACCTTTTCGAACAAGCGCCGCAGCTTGCTCATCCGCATCGCGGCGTCATCTGTGCTCGTCAGACCAGTGATCCACTCCAGATACCGCACAACAGGATAAAGCGTGGTGCCCGTATGTTCAGGCGAACACTGCAACACAAAACTCGGCACGTCCCTGATCTCTGCACTGTGCAAAAACGTTTGGATCAACCGTGACTTCCCAAGCCCCGCATCCGCGCTGATCGTCACCGCACAACCACCCTCGCGGCCCGCCTTTTCAAACAGCCCATGCAGCTGATCCAGCTCTGCCGCTCGACCAACCAGATCCCCCGCCAGATGCCCCCGCAACGTATCAAACCGCGTCGTCAAACCGGTGCGCGCCTTGACCACCTCATAAACCGGCTCCGCCTCCGCGATCCCAAGCAACTGGTGCATGCCGCGATCCTTCAGCTGGAACGTGCGACCAATTAGCCGACGCGTGTCATCGCAAATAAATGCCGTATTCGGATCCGCCATCGCCTCCAGCCGCGCCGCACGATGCACACAGGTCCCGACCGCGCTGGTACCAAACTGATCCGCATCGGAATTGATCATCACAGATCCCGAACTCAGCCCAAGACGCGCCTCAAAGGGCGACGTCACATTCCGATGCTTTTCCAAATCAGCGATGATCTCAAGCGCAGCCTTCACGCCATGCGCCGCATCATCCTCGCTCGCCGACGGCAACCCGAAATAACACAGCACCCCATCGCCAAGATACTCCGCCACCATCCCACCATGGCGCCGCACCACTGCCGTGCACATGGAATGAAAGCTTTGCAGCAAAGCGCCATAGCGCTCATGCCCCCGCTCCTCCATCAGCCTTGTGGACCCGACAATGTCGACCATCAAAACAGTGACGCCGCGATGTTCTTGCACAACACTCACCTCTGACTTGGCAGATCCAGCCCCCAAGCCGGACCCGTCAAAGGTTGGTGTGTCAGTGGGCATTAAAGCTCCCTAAGAACGGCTCACCAAACGTATCATTCCTGTTAGCAATCATCAGGGCCAGCATGCTCGACAGATCGTAATCCAGCGCCACGGTGGTTCCATCTTCAGCCATTGGGACATCGCCAGGCCTATTCTGGAACCAACGTGCCCAGTCTTCTGTACCCGGCCAATACAAAGGATAAATATCACCATCCGGCGGGAATTGGTTACTTGGCGACGGATAGATGCTGTCGGTGTAAGGGGTCTGCGCCGCACCGTGGCAACTCAGACAAGAAGAGGCACGAAACCCATCTTCTGGCGGATCTTCAACTTCACTACCCAATGGCAAAAGGAAGGTCACATTATGCCGAACCGCCACATCCATTGGTGCAGCAAATCGTCCAGCCCAGCCTAATGTATCAACTACGAACTCCGGAGCGTCACGGTTAATCCAAGTCTCCGTCAAGTCATCATCAAACGGCGGCTCTCCAAGAGCAAAATCCGGATCGTTCCCCCACATCAACCCAGCAGGTACGAACCTGTCCCAAGCGCCCTCACCGTCAGAGCTGGAATCATAGACATAGCCCAAATAGACCCAACCCGTATCGGGCGATGCAATAGTATCCTTAACCTTAATGGCCAACTGAAACGGGTACACCGTTTGTACGACATTTGTGAGCTCTACAATCTTGGGATCATTGGGATCTCTTTGATACTCCTTTTGGTTCTCCGTCGTTGGGCGATAAACATTCCACGCTGCGGCTCCCCCCAATACAGAGGCACCGACCCCACGGCTACGATAAGGCCAATCAATCGGTTGAACCGTAGAGGCTTCGATCTTCACGACGATTGAGCCATCCTCAAATCTCGCCTTTTCGGGCTGCGGATTATCCGGATCCTCAAAGACCTGGCCAAGCGTATAAGCGGCCGTATCGTTGTAATAGATGACGCCGTAATTTTGGGTCCAGAGAGGAACAGGGCGATAGTCCATTTTCCAACTGGTATTGGGAACAATTTGACCAAGGTTGGTATTCATAATGACCTCACGCCCTGAAATCGGAACGCCCGGAACACCGCCACCACGCCAGACCATGTTGTACCAGCCGCGCTCTCTTGCGTTCCAAGCTTGATGGTTCTCCACCAGCACCCGCATATCTGGCTCGATGATCTCCAGGATCTTCTCGGCATATTTCTCCGCGTTTTCCTGAGTAAGCTCCCCATTCAATTCGCCATCCAGCGGCCATACACTTCCCGTCTGCTCCTTGGGATAGTAGAGGTTCGCCATATTGAAATAATGGCCATCATATTCACTCGGATGTGGATACATGCCGTTGTTCGGCGCCATGGGGTCGGGACGATAACCGTTCGAACCAGACTCCTGCGCAATCGACACAGATCCGATAAACACGTTTGAAATAAGTGCAGCCGTTGACAAAAGGCCAACACGGCTGCGACACCGTAATCTCGCTAACATCCCCAATCCCCAATTCCTAAATATAGCAATAACGCTTCAATGTTGCGGCAATCGTTAACCTTTGGTCAAGGTATATCTCGCTCCAGAATTTTTGCGGAATGGCCAATTTCTCTGGTATTTCAGCGCACTAAGTCCCCTTCCCTACCGTAAAAGCGAATCGCATATCTGTGAAGGAATGACACCCATCGCGCCTAGGGACTGAATCAGACAAAAGATGCTACTTCGCAGCCCACAGAAAAATACATAAAATCAATTGGTTACGATATCAGTGTTGTGACACCCAACCCATATGAAAGAAAATGTTGCTATTGTCTTGCTAAGTGGGGCTATATTGGCGCAAATACCAAGAATAAGCAGCATAAGACTGTGGATTAGGGCGAGTGTGCATTTCGTACAGAAAAACTTCAACCATAATGGCGCCATCACAGGCCGGCGTCTTGCGGTTGCGTGCGCACTCTTAACGAAAGGAGGATTCAGAGCCCCAGAATGACAAAAGCCGGATGGCTGCAACCACCCGACTTTTCGCAACGATAACCATAAGAGCTATCCGTTTTATCACACTCAGAATAGCTCAAAAGCAGTGAATCCGCAAGCAATAGCTTTGCGGAAATGAGGAAAATATGTCTGAGCATCCAACATTCGATCGCGCAAAAGGCTTCGTTGCCCTGCCCGTCGAAGTTCTAGAATTAGAGTTAACGCCCGGAGCCTTCCGCCTATTGGTAGAGCTTTGCCGCATGGCCAACCTAGACGGCTACTGCTGGCCCTCCCTAGCCCAACTTAGCGACCGGTTAGGCCGGTCACGTTCGGCAATCTCAGGATATGTTAAGAACCTTCGGGCAGAGGGTTTGATCGAAACCGAAGAACAGAAAACCGCGAACGGGTACAACTATCGCCTTAAATATCGCGTGACGTTTTGGCAGAAATGGCGGGCCGATATGGCAAGCCCTGCCCGTTCTAAAACTGAACACCGTGTTCAGCGGGTTGAACGCATAAAGGATAAAAATCGTATTTTCGATGTGTTGGTGTTAGGCGGAGGCGTGAATGGCGCTGTATCAGCGGCAGCTTTGTCGGGTAAAGGAGCTAAAGTAGCGTTAATTGATCGCGGCGATTTTGCAGGAATGACCAGTTCTAACTCTTCTAACCTTGCTTGGGGGGGTATCAAATACCTTGAGAGTTATGAG
>CALKJA010000168.1 GCA_937995865.1 uncultured Paracoccaceae bacterium
CCACGATGAAAGAAACGGGAAGCTCAGATAGACTGAAACTATATGGTGACGTGGTCGTTGCGGCTGGCGCGGCTAAAACCGCAATTCGCGTCCTTGAGGCTGAGCTCGTCGATACAGATGTTGGGGCAGATAGGGCCTTGCCCAACCTTGGCGACACCGTCGCAAGCGTCGATGGCGAGATACATCCTTTGAGACAGCCGGAAGAATTCATGTTTGGTGACTTTCGCTGGCCCCATCGCAACCACTGGGATCAATGGGCCTGGTCAATTGAGCGAATCGCTGAAGCGTGCTCCGCGACAGTACGGTTCACCGAGAAGTACGACTATCTGCAGGTGGAGATTATCGAGAAACCATCATCCAAACAGCGAGACCGCGCCCTGAAGGAACTGGCGAATTACGTGGAGTTGATTTCTGATTACGAAATTCTGACCACGTGCTAACTTAGCTACTTTCGGTATTCTTGCAGACCTAGCTCTTCCCACATCCAGCCAAAGTCATATTCTTCTGTTGCTCTTAATGTGCTGTGGCGGGTTGGCAAGTTGATGCTTTGTCGCCATCCTCCGAGTCATGGGATTTGGCATTTTCATCCACAGAACTGACTCCATTTACGACGACGTGCCGTCGGAGCGATATCAGTTTCCAAAGCAGTACCTAACCCGCGTTCAGCAATGTGAGGGTGACTGGATTGTGTATCTCGAGCCCAGTAAGGTCAGGAACACCAAGGGCTACTTCGCCGTCGCCAAAGTAAAGGAGGTCATTCCCGATCCCCGAGAAGCAGACATGCACTTGGCGGTAATTGAACCACGGACATATCTCGACTTTGGCGATCCAGTCCCGTTTCGCTATGAGCAGGAGGTTGTCGAGCAAGATCTGCTCAACGACTATGGTAAGATCTCCGGACGGGCTCAGGCTGCTGTTCGGCGACTGTCGCCGACCGATTTCGCCCGGATCGTCGAGCTAGGTCTTGGGACAGATCATGACATCCTTCCTCGGGTCGGTCAGCTCAGCGAAACTGGCGGGTTCAAAGAAGATCAAGTGCCCTTCCAGTTGCCAACCGCCAGAGAACGCATCAATCAACTGACCAACAGGGCTGTGCGCGACCGCAACTTCCGAAGAACAGTTCTCCGCGCCTATGGCGAACGCTGTTCGATCACCGGTCTGCGCCTGATCAATGGTGGTGGACGCGCAGAGGTGGAGGCTGCACATATCCGGCCGGTTGAACACGATGGTCCCGACATCATCAGTAATGGTATCGCATTGTCTGGTACGGCTCATTGGATGTTCGACAGGGGACTTGTTGGTCTATCGGATGATTTGTCGATTTTGGTGTCGAGACAGACCAACGATCCAGATGCTGTGAAGTCGATGATCAATGCATCGGGCAGTCTTCTGGTGCCTGACAGTGCGGCGGAACGGCCCAGGGTCGAATTCTTGTCTTGGCATCGCGAAAACTGTTTCAAGCACTAGCAGTGAACCCGACCACATCTGAGCTTCGAGCGAGCGCTATTAGACATAATTCTGAAATCCGATATTGAAACACATTCATTGCTCGGTTCAACCTGCGTTCGGCGGAAATAACGTTCTGGTTGCACACATCGCAAGTTTTGTATTCCATCTTGCTAGATGATTGACTCAGACACCTCTCCTTTATCGCCCGAGAAGCATCATGCTTTTTTGATGCGATGTTTGTCGATTGATTTGGAGGTCAATCCAAAGACGGCGCGGGTCTTTGCGTTCGCGGCGGTCCCATTCGACCAAAGCCCGTCAATTGTCTCGAAAAACGGACAGATTGAAGCAGGGCTTGATCGTTTGGAACAGGCAATCGATGGCATTGAACATCCGATTGGTCATAACTTCCTGCAACATGATATGGCGCATCTTTTGGCGCGACGACCACGCCTGGCGCGGACAATGCAGGCACCCATTGATACACTTTGGCTGAACCCGCTCGCCTTTCCGCGTAATCCCTATCACCACTTGGTCAAACACTACCATGACGGGCGGTTGCAGGCAGGGCACCTGAATGATCCGGAACTTGATGCAAAGTTGGTCTTTCAGGTTTTGGCGAACCAGTTGGAGGCCTTCGATCAGCTCAACCGAGACACTCCCGATGCAGTACTGGCTTATCACTGGCTCACAACGCTTGGGGATCTATCACCCGGATTTGACGCCGTGTTCGGTCACGTAAGAAGAGCGGAGAGGCCAACGCAGCCGGAAGCGCTTGCTGCGATAGGCCGTCTGGTCAGGAACAAGGTTTGCGAGAAACGTCTTGAACAGGTCTTTAATCGCCTGGATGACGCAAACATAGGTTGGCCGATGGCCTATGCGTTGTCTTGGGTCTCCGTCGCAGGTGGTGACTCGGTTATGCCGCCCTGGGTTCGCGCTCAATTTAGGGAAGCTTCTCTCATCGTACGGCATCTACGCGATACCTCTTGCAAGGATCCGAGCTGCAAGTGGTGCGCCGAGCAAAACGATGCGGTTGCAGCACTCCAAAGGTGGTTTGGGTTCGAAGCATTCAGACCAAAACCACAAGATCCCAGCGGGCAGTCGCTGCAAGAACGCATTGTCGATGAGGCCATGGGCGGGAACAGTGTTTTGGGTATCCTCCCAACAGGCACAGGTAAATCCGTTTGCTATCAGATCCCGGCGCTAACTAAATTTGACAAGACAGGTGCCCTGTCCGTGGTAATATCACCCCTTGTGGCGCTCATGTCTGACCAGGTGCAAGGCATGGAGCGCGCTGGCATCTCATCGTCGGTGACCGTCAATGGCATGATGTCCATGCCGGAACGTCAGGACGCGCTGGAGAAAGTCCGCATGGGCGATGCGTCCATCCTGATTATCTCCCCGGAGCAGCTTCGCAGCACCTCTATACGCACCACACTAAAACAACGAGAAATCGGCCTATGGGTTCTTGATGAGGCCCACTGCATCTCAAAGTGGGGGCACGATTTCAGGCCCGACTACCGCTATGTGTCGCGTTTCATAAAGGAGTTCTCTGGCGATACGCCGGCACCCATTCTTTGCTTGACCGCCACGGCGAAGCCTGAGGTCGTGCGCGATATCTCTGAGCATTTCAAAAGGCGTGTCGGCGCTGACCTGACTTTACTGGACGGTGGGGCAGCCCGCCACAATCTTGCATTTGATGTACGGCCAACACGACGAGAAACAAAGCTGGGTGACGTCTATGATGTGATTTCAGAGATGCTGCCGCAAGACGGGCGATCAGGCGCAGTCGTTTACTGTTCCAGCCGGAAATCGACGGAACGTGTTGCCGAATTTCTGACGCATCAGGGGATGGCAGCGGCGCATTTCCATGCCGGGCTAAGCCCTGATGAAAAGAAAGATATCCAAGAGAAATTTCGTGTCGGCGATTTGCGCGTTATCGCAGCTACAAACGCGTTTGGCATGGGGATCGATAAACCGGATATTCGACTTGTGGTCCATTGTGATATTCCTGGATCGCTCGAGAACTACCTACAAGAGGCTGGGCGCGCGGGGCGTGACCGAGAGGATGCAAATTGTGTTCTTCTTTACGCGGTCGATGACGTGGAGCGGCAATTCCAACTTTCGGCCCGGTCGCGGCTTGCACGCCATGAGATCGGTGCAATCCTGAAGGCGATCCGACGTATTGATGAACACACAGGAAAGACCGGCAAAGTCGTGGCGACCTCTGGCGAAATCGTCCAGGAAGAAAAGGACCGGGATTTTCAACGTGACAGCACAACTGATGACACGCGGGTCAAAACGGCGGTGTCTTGGCTAGAAGAGGCGAGGCTGCTTTCACGGGAAGAAAACCGCGTCCAAGTCTATCCGTCATCGCTCACGGTCAGCACGGTTGCTGAGGCAAAGCGGAAGCTGAATGGGTCTCAGGTCACAGAGACCAGACGCAAGGCTTTATTGGCTATTGTCCAGCATCTGATCGATGCGCCCGCAGACGAAGGTATTTCCACCGATCAACTTTGTGGGGTCAGCGGCCTATGGCCCAAAGACCTGAACAAGGCGATGGCAGACTTGGAAACCTTCGGGATCGCCCGCAACGACATGGCTGTCACGATATTCGTACACGTCGGCGTTGAAGGGCATTCCTCTGCACGTTTTGTCGCTGCCGCAGCGCTCGAAAAGAGCTTGATCGGTGCCATGCGTGAAGCTGCGCCCGATACGGGGCAGTCCGATGTTGTTTCACTGCACTTACCCGAGATGTGCCAGCACCTCCGCGACAAAGATCATAAAGGTGCACGTCCTGATGTCGTAGAGCGGCTGCTGCGCGGCATTGCACGAGATGGCAGAGAGCAGGATGGCGGGCTCGGAAATTTGGGCATCAGAAAGGCCTCGCGCAATGCGTTATCGGTCACGCTCAATCGGTCGTGGGGCATCACTGACCAAACGGCCGAAATTCGCAGGAAAGCTGCTGTGAGCCTGCTTGAATTTTTGACGGGCCTGGTGCCCAGCGGCACGCGCGGTAAGGATCTTCAGGTCGAAACAACAGTCGGCGATCTTCTTCAAATAATCACCGGAGATATCGAACTCAAAACAATCGGCATCCGCGACATGACAAAGCTGCTTGAGCGCGCGTTGTTATGGCTACATGAGCAAAGCATCGTAACGCTTGGCAAAGGGCTTACTGTTTTCCGACCAGCGATGACTGTTTACCTCAACCGCGAGGCAGCCCGCTTCACGCAGGCGCATTTCGCGCCGCTCGAAGAGCATTATGCGGAACAGACAATGCAGACGCATGTCATGGCGGCTTATGCTGAACGTGGCTTGGTCGAAATAAATGAAGCACAGAAATTGTCGGCGGATTATTTCACCAGTGACAATGATGCGTTTCTAGACCGCTGGATGCCGGGCAAAACCCGCGAGATTAAGCGACAGACCACAAGCGCCTCTTGGAAGGCCATTGTTGAGGTGCTGGGAAATCCGGCGCAGCAAAAGATTGTCACTGACGCGCGTGAGCAAACAAGCGTTCTCGTGCTTGCCGGGCCGGGCTCTGGCAAGACGCGGGTGCTTGTCCACCGGATCGCATACTTGCTTCGGATCAAGCGTGAAGAAGCGCGGGGAATATTGGTCCTGACTTACAACCGTCATGCGGCAACGGAAGTGAAGGCGCGCCTGCGCAATCTGGTGGGTGATGATGCGAACGGTGTGACAATCTCGACCTGCCATGCATTGGCCATGCGTTTGGTAGGGGCCAGCTTTGCGGGCCAACGATCCGATGACCATGATTTTGATGCCGTGATCGTGGAGGCTATCGACCAGCTAAAAGGGGAAGGCCTGAGCCCCAGCGATGCAGAGGCGCAGCGGGATGCCCTGATCCAGGGCTACCGCTGGATTCTTGTTGATGAATATCAGGACATCGGGCCACATGAATACGAGTTGATTTCAGCCGTCGCGGGACGTTCACTTGTCGATCCTGATCTCAAGCTAAGCCTGTTTGCCGTTGGTGATGACGATCAGAATATCTACGCCTTCAAAGGTGCGTCGATCAAATACATCCGCAAGTTCGATGAAGACTACAGCGCGCGCCCAGCTTTCCTGACCGAAAACTATAGATCCACACAGGCCATCATCACGGCGGCGAATGCTGTGATCCGGCTCGGCAAAGACCGCATGAAGGCCGAACATGACATCACCGTCAATCGCGACAGGCAGTCTGAACCCGCTGGTGGTGCAATGACTCAAAACGATGCTGTGGCGCAGGGTCGCGTTCAGCTTTTGGACTGTGCTGCCGGGGAAATATCTCATGCCATCGCGGCGGTTGATGAACTGGTCCGAATATCAAAGCTGGATCCTGAATTTCGATGGGATCGGACCGCAATTATCGCGCGACAATGGAAGCGGCTGGGTCCAGTCCGATCCTACGCTGAAAAGCTGGACATACCGGTTGAGTTGGCAAACGAGGCCTTGCCCAGCATTTGGCGTCTGCGGGAAATGCAAACCATCATTGCGGATATGCGGCAGGATCCGGGGATGCTGCTGTCGATCGAAGACATCGTTGCCTTGTTGAACAAGCAGCCTAGAAACCGATGGATCGATATCATCGCCGAAGGCATTGCGGCGCTTGCGCGCGAGCTTGGTAAAGGCACGATGCCGGCTCTGGATGTGATTGAATGGTTGGCTGAGTGGTCACGTGACACGCGCGGAGACCAACGTGGCTTGCTTTTGCTCAGCGCCCACCGCGCGAAGGGACTGGAATTTGATCATGTCGTCATTCTGGATGGTGGCTGGCAAGCGAAGTCAGACAACGAAGATACGGATGCGCCCAGGCGTCTTTTCTATGTGACCATGACTCGTGCGCAAAAGACCTTGTCCTTGACGACTACCGGCCAACACCTTTTCCTACCGCCGGAAGGTGATAGCGTTATCTGGCGGTCGATTGCAGCCGACATGCGCACAAAATTATCGACCGTCAAACATTACCAGTTGCCGGACACAGCGTCGGTCGATCTGTCCTTTGCGGGACGTCTGGGTCAACACCACCCTGCGCACCGAGCCATCGCTGCCGCAAAGGTGGGGGATGATATCCGATTGATCCAACGCAATGGTCGATGGACATTGGAGAACCTTCAAGGCCAAACGTTGGGTCGCATGGCCAAAGCGTGGCAACCACCGGCAGGGCATGTCTTCGTGGCCGGGCACGTCGGTGCGGTCATTCGCTGGAGCAAGACGGACAATGAGAAGGACTTTGTTCAGTACCTCAAACGTGACACTTGGGAAACCGTGCTACCCGAAATGACCTTCGAATTAGAGAGCAATTCAATCAACACCTCGACTGAGATCAACGTTAGTCACTCTAGCGCTATGGAACCAGAAGACAGCGTTTCCGAAGGGAGCAGCATTGAGATCGGCACACTCGAACCACCAAACCCCAACGATGTGGGTAGCGCCCAGTTGGATGTTCTGAGAGGAATCCTGAAGAAAGCCGTCGCCCAAACCAGGACATGGGGTGAGCTTGCTGAACGGCTAAATGACAGTAAGATCAAACTTGCACCAAAAGGTGGAGGCTTGATGGTCTGTCGTTCAGACACCGATGAAGAACTCTGTAAGCTCTCAGCATTGAAGTTCAGCTATATCAATCTGATCCGTCACTACAGTGAGGGTTTTCCCAAGCACACTGCGACATGGCTTGTTGAGCGTGCGTTAAGTGATGAATACGTGCCAAAGGGCTCAAAGCGGCCGAAAAAGAAAAAGAGCGTTGGAAAGCGGTCGAGTGGAGACGATTTTTATCTCATCGAAGATTAGGCCTCCGGCTTTGGAACAACAAAGGGATACCGTGTGAAAACAACCGTCTTAGTTTTTTCATCAAACGTGCTATTTGCCCGAGTTGAGCGTAGCAGCGGACACAAGGGTGCGCAGGTGACAGACCACAAATGTTCTCAGAATTGAGAGTTTGACCTGCAGAAATAGCTAGACGTTCAGCATGAAGCGGAGGAGAAGCCAGATTGTGCAAAAACGCAACCATAGGTCAACAAAGCTTACGTTAACTTGCTACGAG
>CALKJA010000169.1 GCA_937995865.1 uncultured Paracoccaceae bacterium
CATCGCAAAACGCGTCGTCTATGAGTGCCCCACTTACCAGCTAAGATCGTGCGGTCGTGGCGGAATTGGTAGACGCGCAGCGTTGAGGTCGCTGTGAGGTAACACTCGTGGGGGTTCGAGTCCCCCCGACCGCACCAGAACCGGCCCTTTGCGGCCCTGTTTTTCAAACACATCAACATCTTGACCCTTCCCTTGAGACACAAATCGGGACACTTAAGGTGGCACTGGTGATGAAGCTTAAGCACGTAGATGAACTGTATGGGGGCCATAAACGCTTCCGCAGAAGATATGTGCGAGAATGATATCCGCGTTGAAAGATCAAAGAAATATAAGGTGACCACCGACAGTAACGATGCGTTCAACATCGCCCCGAACCTGCTGAACCGGGACTTCCATGCGGATCGGCCAAATCAAAAATGGGCTGGCGACATCAGCTATGTGTGGACCCATGAAGGCTGGCTCTACTTGGCCGTCATCCTCGATCTGCATTCACGCCGAGTGATCGGTTGGGCAGTCAGCAATCGCATGAAACGTGACTTGGCGATCCGGGCGTTGAAGATGGCGGTTGCACTGCGCCAACCACCCAAAGGCAGCATTCTTCACACCGATCCCGGATCGCAATACTGTTCTCACGATTACCAGAAGCTGCTGCGCCAGCACGGGTTCCAGGTGTCGATGAGTGGCAAGGGAAATTGTTATGACAACTCTGCCGTAGAAACCTTCTTCAAAACGATCAAAGCAAAACTGATCTGGCGCAGATCGTGGCCAATAAGCTGATCGATTTGGCAAATTTGGGTGAGTTCGAACCGTTCACTACCCGAAACATGGGTTTCAGTCAGCCGTGGGTCCTTGCTCATATTCGTATCCACGATCAAAGGTGATCGACTGGCGCGCACCGGCGGGCAGGGGAGCGAGGCCGTTGATCAAGGACCCATGATCGGTTTGGATTGGCGATCCTCATTGCGCATGACGACAGCATACCGGCTGACACGTTCGACCAGAGACGTCACGTTCACCTTCCCATGCTCCTTGCGGAACATCATCAGATCGCATTCCCAGTGGCCGAACTCCACGCGGTCTTTGACGCTCTCAGGCCTGTGGGACGGGCTTTGGACATCAAAGATGTGGGTTCGGTTGTGCCTGCGGTAGCCACGTGGCCTGCGACGGCGACGATGCTCGGGCGACCAGCCAACTTTGAGCCGGTCTTCGATAGCTTCCTTCAGTTCTGGATGCACGATCATCTTGCGGTGGATCGCGCGGCGCGCTTCGTACTTATCTTACGCGACCAACGCGTGATAGCCGTTCAGCTCCGGCAGCTCGTCGTCAATGTCTCGGTAGATCGTAGAAGGGGCGCGACCCAATCGATCCGCTATCTCTGAGACTGGCATTCTGACTTCAAGCCACTTTGCAAGCTTGCGGCGTTCGTCCAGTTTAAGATGACGGTAGTGGCTTCCCATTATTCATACTCCATGCAACTCTCTGTATGCGTGCAGAATTTACACTTCATTTGTGAATCCATGTCGGAATTCTTCAATGCTGAGACTGAGTATTCAACAAAATCAGAGACTTAGCATTTTCAATTAATGAGACTCTGGACTCAACGAGCTGTCCGTACAGTTCTCGAAAAGCCGAGCGTCAAAACGGAGGCAGTCGATGTCCTCCAAGCGGAACAAAGGGGGCCATCCGTGCGAATCCTTAGATGTTAGCTTTTGAGTAGCCAATAAAGGCGTTAGCAAAAGGATTTTTGGTACATGTCACTGACCTGCCCCATTGGAAATGCCGATAAAGTTAGCTATGCTAACTAATAACTTGTATGTCCCGCGGTAGCTCCGACAGTACCTCCGGCCCGTCTGTGCGCATGATCACGATGTCTTCCAATCGCAGGCCGAACCGTCCTGGCAGGTAGATGCCCGGCTCGATGGAAAATACCATGCCCTCATCCAAAACCGACTGCGACGAGGCAGAAATGTACGGCGGCTCATGTACTTCGATGCCCATACCGTGGCCAAGACGGTGAACGAAGTATTCGCCGTTGCCTGAATCGGTGATCACCTTGCGCGCGGCGTCATCAAGCACATGTGCCTTTACGCCGGGGCGGGCGACCTCTATTGCGGCCCGAACAGAGGCTTCAACGATGGCATGCACCTCTGTGTAACCCTCGGGAGCTTCCCCGATCACCGCCATGCGGGTGATGTCGGAACTGAAGCCGTCGCGGCCTGCGCCGATGTCCAAGACCACGGCTTGGCCTTTCTCCAATACCGTTTCACCGGTTTGGTGGTGGGGCAGCGCGCTGTTTTCGCCAGCGCCGATGATCGTGAAAATTGGCTTTGCATCAAGGCTGACAAAGGCTTCACGCGCGACGTCGGCTACTTGCGTTTCCGTCATGCCGGGGCGCATCGCGGCCCAGGCCGCTTGCATCGCTTTGTCTGCGATCAGGGCGTTGGCCTTCAACGCGGTGTATTCCTCTGGTCCTTTGCGGGCGCGCAGGGCACTGACGGTTGTTTCGCAGAACTGACGTTTGGCGTTCATCAACCTGTCTTGGATCAAGGCAGCATGATCTGCGCGCATGGTTTCGTCTAGCACTATTGAACGTGAGGCGTTTGCGCCGAACGCGTCCAACATCTTTTCCAGTGCGCCGGTCGGGCCATCTGCATCTAACCACTCAAAAAAGGGCAAATCGGTTTGACGACGGGCGCTTTCGGTCGCCAAAGCAGGCATCAAAATACCCGCGTGTTCAGCAGTGACGCAGAAAATCAGCGGTCGTTCATCTGCATGCGGGTGCATTCCAGTCAGCCATTCCAAATGTGCCCCGGGGCCTAAGGCCACCAAGTCAACGCCTTCTTCGGCCATTTTTGCACGAAGGCTCGCCAATCTATCCATGGTCATGCTCCTGTTTTGACGACGACTTTGCCGTGTTGTGCACGCGGTTTTTCCAGATAGCGCCAGGCCTCAATATAGTCTTCCATCGGGTAGACCTTGTCGATCAGCGGCTTGAGCGATCCATTCGACAGACCTGCATAGACATAGTCCGTGCCGCGCTTTTTGGCTGCGTCATCTTCGACGTAGTTGAAGAGCGAATACATGTGCAGCCAAGCGTTTGACTGCCACATATTGACGTAAGGGATATTTGGGAATGTCTCGGCCAAAAGGCCATAGAGCATCAGCTTGGCATTTTTGGCCAAGCTGGGCCCGTAGCGCGATGGGAAATCCCCGCCGATTGGGTCGAAAACGCCGTGGACGCCCACGCCGTCTGTGGCGTCTTTGATAAATGCGGCAAGGTCAGAGCCGTCGTCCACGAAGACATGATCCGCGCCACTTCCTTTGAGATACTCAACCGAAGCAGCCGACCGCGTCGTGCCGATCATCGTCGCACCAGCAGCGCGACCGATTTGCAAGGCGGCGTTGCCAGCGGTGCTGGTTGCTGCTGTTACAAGGATGTTCACACCCGGTCCGGCCTTGGCCATTTCGATCACCGGGTAATAGGCGGTCATGAACTGCATCCAGACCGAACAAGCCTCAACCGCGCTCACGTTGTCGGATGCGAGGGTCAGATACTTGGCGGGGGTCGTCAGCGTGTCCGCACTGGCCCCATTGTTGATGTAGAAATAGGGCAACGTGCAGTAGCGTTTGCCAATCTCGATGTCTGTGACGCCTTCGCCAACCGCCTCGACAATGCCTGTGGCTTCATAGCCGATACGGGCAGGAAAGCTGTC
>CALKJA010000170.1 GCA_937995865.1 uncultured Paracoccaceae bacterium
ACGGCACTGCGCCCTGTGCTGCGCGAGATCATCTTTGCGGAGAAATGATAGATCGCCATCGCAGCAATCGGCCTCGTGCGGTTGGTCCAGGGCAACGCGCCCTGGTCTGGTGGGGTTTGGGGCGGGCGAAGCGCCGCCCCACTTGGCGCAGAGCGCCAACGGGAAGCCGTCGGCTGGGGCATTCGCCCCGTTGAGACCTCACACATTGCTTGCAATGTATAAGTGAGCACTTAAAGTGTTTTTACCGTAGCACTCAGAACAGGACCTCGCAATCCTCATGCCCCGTACCATCGACCAAAAAATCGCAGAGGCCGAGAACAGGGTCCAAAGGCTCAAGACCAAAAAGCGCACCAAAGACACGCGGCGAAAGATCATTGTCGGCGCAACCGTCATTCCGGCAGCGTTCAAAGACAAAGCCCTTGCCCGCCAGCTCGTCACGTTGTTGGAAACATCCCTGACGCGGAAAGTGGACATACAAGACGCAGAACCCCTCCTGAACGATCTGCGCACATTCATTGGAGGCGACACCGCATGACCAGCGATCCCGTACAAGACCTCATTGACCAGTTGAAGCTGATGCGGGTCGAGCTGGGCGATGTGAAGAAACGCCAGTTGACTGAGGAGCGGCTCAAACACCTGCAAGCCGCACTGGAGGACAACGCCAAACAAATCGAGGGCGTTCGCCACGCTGCCGCACACGGTGGCAAGGAAGGCGCTGAACGTCTCAGCTACGATCTCAGCAACAAGGCGGCTCAGATTGAGCGAAAGGTCGATGATGCGGTGCGCAGCCTCTCAGAAGCCCGCAGAGAGGCCTCAGGCACCATTCTGGCCCGTAGGCGCAACATTGGCCTCCTTTGCCTATTCTCAGCCCTAACAGGGCTTGCCACAGGCGCTTTGCTCTCGTTGCTCGTTTACGACCACTATCTGGAACGCGACTTTAAGGACAGCATCCAGCTTATGGGCTGGGATTGGTCCTGTACCCGACGCGATGGTTTCATCTCAGATCAGGACAACGGCAGGTTCTGTGTGTTCCAGATGGACGAGTAATCCACAACTTCGCCTAGTGTTAAAGATGTTACCTACGGAGTAGTGTTACGGATTCCGCAGAGACCTGCCCTATATGGTCCAAAGCACCTCTTGGGTTCCGAAAGGTGCGAATCTGGGTTCCGAAAGGTGCGAACGGAATCCGCTCAAAATATGGTTCCTGATAGTGCGAATTTTTTGGTTCCCGATAGTGCGAACTTCCGCTAGGCTTCCACCATGGCATTACTTCCAGATCGACACCCACAAAAAGACTTCTTCATTCTCGACATCGCCGATGTCGTACTCAAAGATGACATGGCTTCAATGGAACATCCGCTGTTCTCGCTGGCGACGAAACCAGACCATAGACATCTGGAATATCGTGGAGGGGGAAACCGACTTAAAATCATCCCTTCGGGTGTTGGATTGCCAACCATCTTCGATAAAGACATTCTGATTTTTTGCATCAGCCAACTGATGCACAAGAAAAACCGTGGCGAACCCATTGGAAACCGTGTGCGGTTTAGTGGGCGAGAGCTGTTGATGGCGACAAACCGACCTACGAATAACCTTGGCTACCAACGCCTCGAACAAGCCTTTCATCGCCTTAGAGGGACAAACTTTCAGACAGACATCACCACCGGAAACAAGCGCGAAACAAGGATTTTCGGTTTGATAGACGAAGGCGGCTTTGTGATGAAAGAGGAAGGCGAGTGGCGGCTCGATTATTGTGAGGTTGTCTTATCTGATTGGGTCATGCGAGCCATTGAGGGTGACGAAGTGGTCACCATCTCAAACGACTATTTCCGCCTCCGCAGACCGCTCGAACGCCGCATCTATGAGATTGCCCGCAAGCATTGCGGTGGTCAGAAACGCTGGCACATCAAGCTTGCCAACCTCCAAGACAAAACAGGAAGCAATGCGCCTCTCAAAAAGTTCCGCCTCAACATCCGTCAAATAATCGAAGGGGACCACTTGCCCTTCTACACGCTGGAACTGACCTCTGACGATCTGGTCATTTTCCGACCGCGCCAGAACCGTGTGACCATCGCGGCTGACATTGTTCTACCAGAATGGGCCGAAGAAAAAGGTCGCGAGATCGCACGGGAAAAAGGCTGGGACTACCACGCCCTTCGCGCAAACTGGATGGACTTTGCCCACGATGCGACAAGAAAAGGAAATCCGCCACAAAATGCTGGAGCTGCCTTTGTGGCGTACTGCAAAAAACAAGATTCCCTTAGATAAAAAACGCGGCGGATTCTACCTTCCCCAGTCGTGTGAGCCTCCATCCGAGGTCAGCCATACTCCGTCAGACAAATAAACCGGATCCCCAGAACCACCGAGAGCCGAATAGAGATCGTCTGCTCCTGATCGCACCCGTGCGGGGGGTGATGGCAGTACTTTAGTAGTCTGCAAAGGGGTTATCATATCCTCAAGGTGAGGCGCATTTTGCAAGAAGGCTTCCGCGAACGCGGCTGTGCGTTCAAAGACGTTGTGAAGGCTACCGTGAAACGGTTGTCAAATAAATGGTCCATCCGTTCGGCTGATGGACAACACTGAATTAGGCTTCGCTTCTTCGGCAAGTAAGCCCTCGATTATCTGAACATCAATTCCATTTTTCCGCATCAAAATCAGAGCTGTTTGTGTCTGATTTACAGCAGAATAAGCCATTCTGTACATCTTGCTAGCAGCACGACGGGGTAGCCAGCCAGACTTAAATAAGTTGATGGCTAATTCGTATGGACGCGCTAATCCTTGAACACTTAGGGATTCTCCCGGCGGTAAAATAATCCCCTCAGGAGTAAACGTGGCTTCATAAGCCATGCATTCAATAGTGTTCTGGCAGCTCCAATTAAGGTAATTGATATCGTTGACCCGCGCCCATTTCAGTTGACCGCTTTTCATTTTGACGACGACTTCATCCCCAACACCTATGTCCGTTCGAAGACAGTTAACTGGATAAGTCTTTCCCGACTTATCCAGTTCTACATGCGCAATAATGTAAGACACTTAACTCTCCCGAAAGCATTTTTCTTAGACAATCTCTGCTAGTCATAATTAGCCCCTCAATCGTGCCCAAAAACCCCTATGTTGTGGCTCTACCGCTTTATCGCGTTGATCAGACAACAGCGCTGTAAGCTGGCGGCGTTCTGACTTCTCGTCGGCCAGCATTTGCTGCAAACTCTCTATGCGGTCAGTCAGTTGCTCACGCTCACGGGTCCGTTCAAGCTCTGCTGTGGCAATTTGCTGCCGCAACGCATTAACTTCGCTCAATACGGCGCTGTTTACGCTGTGTTTCTCAGGTGTTTCTAATTGTTCACTTGATGGTGTTTCCGTTTTCTTTGGAAACACGCGAAGAACCTCAGCGGGGTCTAACTGAAAGCCCGCCTTAGTTTTCTTATGAACGCTCATCTTTCCTGATTTTATAGCCTTAGAGATTGCCCCCTTAGACCAACCACACATCTCTGCCGCCTGCCCCAGTGTAAGATATGTGCTGTTTACCATGAAGTGTCCAATTGTTCATTTATGCTGTTTTCATAGTGTTTACGATACACCACGATAGGGCAGGGGGGAAGGTAGTTGAATTTGTATCTCAATTGAGATACAAATATTTGTAGGAGGATATTTTCATGCCCGCACAAACTTCAATGCTCCATGTCCGCGTGGACGACCAACTCAAAGCCGAAGCCACTGACGCCCTCGCAGGTGTCGGCCTGACACTCTCGGATGCAGTGCGCATCCTATTGACGCGTGTTGCAACGGAAGGTGGATTGCCTGCGGGTCTGACAGCCGACCCTGATGCATATGACGCATGGTTCCGCACCAAAGTGCAAGAAGCTCTGGATGATCCGCGCCCCGCTGTCCCACATGCCCAAGTAATGCAGGAAGCACAGGCGCTGCTCGACGAGAAGCGCCGTGCTCAGTCTTGAATGGAAAGCTACGGCCATCGCCGACCTACTGGCGATTGTCGATTACATTTCCGACGATAACCCAAACGCGGCCCAAGCTCTGAAAGATGAGATTGAGGCCAAAACCTCACGCCTCCCCGACAATCCACATCTCTACCGTGTAGGGCGTGTGGATGGCACCCGCGAGATGGTAGTGCGGCCCAATTACATCGTGATCTATGCAGAGGACGCCATTGCCGTGACGATCCTGCGTGTACTCCACGCAGCTCAGCAATGGCCCGCAACATAATTGAGGGCGCGTACTGGCGTTGAGATCATTGCAGATAAATATCCACTGATGTAACCCGCCCCTCAAACGCTGCTGTCTGTGGCATGTAAACAAGGTTATCGAATGCCATCCCTAATGAAAAACACGCTAGCTTTTGTGGTATTCGCCGTTGTAGCTGCAATTTTGAATGCGATTGTTTTTCCGGGACCGTTGGAAAGCCCCTACGCTGAGGGAGTGGGTAAAGCTGCGGCATGCTGGGGGATAGCATATCTAATCACCCGGCCAGCAAAGAAGAATCGAAGCGCGTGGCTGTTTGGGATTTCTATGCTTATTCTTATTTTCGCAATCTTTGTTCAACCAATCCTAATGGAGAGCATGGTCAATTCTGGCTAGAATGTTCTAGATCGCCCTTAAAGGCTATGCCCTCGCTCTCGATCAATGCCGATATCGCGCTCTTTCTCGGCGCTGCGCTCGGCCTCTCGCTCCTGCTCTCGGACATAATCGTTGGTCTCTTTGAGCGCGGTAAAGTCGGCGCCACGCAGCGCCTCGGCCAGCCCGCCCAAGGACTGCTCGGCCACGTCCCGCACACGGGCGTAGGTTTCGGCAAACCTTTCCCGCAATCCGCTGACCAGCTCGCGCACATCTTCCAGCCGGCTTCGCGCTTCACGCCATAAATCGCCGGCGGCTGTCTGGATGCCGCGCCGCTCCATGCCCCATGCTTTCCAGCCAATGTCGGGCAGGGGGTCACGGTCCAGTTCCACGGCCTCGATCTCCAGCTCATGCGCGGCCCTGTCGTCGCCGCGCTCAAGCGCCTGCTCCTTGAGGTCCAGCTTTTCGTCGCGCTGCGCCTCAAGGCTGCGGTGGTCGATCTCCCGTGCCGCCTCGATCTCGCGCAGA
>CALKJA010000171.1 GCA_937995865.1 uncultured Paracoccaceae bacterium
CTGCCTGTCGACCAGCGCCATGGCGCAGGATTTCAAAGTCGTGACCACCTTTACGGTCATCGCGGATATGGCCCGCAACGTGGCCGGGGACGCGGCGACGGTTGAATCCATCACCCGTGCAGGCGCGGAAATCCATGGCTACCAGCCGACCCCGCGCGATCTGCTGCGCGCCTCGGATGCGGATCTGATTTTGTGGAACGGCATGAACCTTGAGCTGTGGTTCGAGCAGTTTTTGAACAACATGGACGATATTCCCGCCGCAACACTCACCGATGGGATCAGCCCAATCCCAATTGCATCTGGCAGCTATGAAGGTAAACCCAACCCCCATGCATGGATTGGTTTGGACAACGCCCTGATCTATATTGATAATATTCTTGCGGCTTTTGCCGCGCAGGATCCGGAAAACGCGGCAGTGTATGTGGCCAATGCCACGGCCTATAAGGCCGAGCTGCGCGCCACGATTGAGCCTTTGCGCGCCTCAATCGCCGCCATCCCTGAGGATCGCCGTTGGCTTGTGACCTGCGAGGGCGCGTTTAGCTATCTCGCACGCGATTTCGGCATGCAGGAGCTGTATCTTTGGCCAATGAACGCCGATCAGGTGGGCACTCCCCAACAGGTGCGTGGCGTGATCGATGGCGTACGTGACAACAACATCCCGGTCGTCTTCTGCGAAAGCACGGTCAATACAGCGCCTGCCGAGCAGGTCGCGCGGGAAACCGGTGTGGAATATGGTGGGGCGCTTTATGTGGACAGCCTCAGCGAACCGGGCGGCGCAGTGCCCACATATCTGGAGCTTTTGACCGTCACGTCAAAAACCGTGGCAGAAGGCCTTAGTGCGGCCATGAACTAAGCGCACCCAAGTATAGCCATCTGACCCGCAGCCCCCCGCGCTGCGGGTCGTTTGCGTTCCAAAGGAGCGCATTGAGCCAAGCGAAAGACAGACGATGACACACACAGAAGATGCCGCAATAAGCACCGATTGGGGGCAAGGACTTGCCGCGCAAGACGTAACTGTCACGTATAGGAACGGCCATACCGCATTATGGAATGCAAGCTTTGAGATTCCGCGCGGCACTGTCACCGCTTTAGTGGGCGTTAATGGCGCGGGCAAGTCTACTTTGTTCAAGGCGATCATGGGATTTGTCCCCGCAGCGTCGGGGGAAATAAGCATCCTTGGCCGCAGCGTGAAAGAGGCGCTTGCGGCCAATCTTGTGGCCTATGTCCCGCAATCTGAAGAGGTTGATTGGGCGTTTCCAGTGCTGGTTGAAGACGTTGTGATGATGGGGCGCTATGGGCATATGGGCTTCTTGCGGCGCGCAAAGCCTGCAGATCACGCTGCCGTGGACGAGGCACTGACCCGCGTAAACATGCAAGATTTGCGCGACCGCCAGATTGGTGAACTGTCCGGTGGGCAACGCAAACGAGTCTTTTTGGCCCGCGCATTGGCACAAGACGGTCAGGTGATCTTGCTGGATGAACCTTTTACAGGCGTCGACGTTAAGACAGAAGAACAGATCATCGGACTGCTGCGAGAGCTGCGCGATGAGGGCCGGGTCATGCTGGTTTCAACCCATAACCTTGGCTCTGTCCCAGAGTTTTGCGATCGCACGGTGCTGGTCAAAGGCACAGTGCTCAGCTTTGGCCCAACCGAGACAACCTTCACCCGTGAAAATCTGGAGGAGGCGTTTGGCGGTGTCCTTCGGCACTTTACGCTTGGCGGGGACGCTTTGCATGATGATGAAGACGCGCGTTCGATCACGATCTTTTCAGATGATGAGCGCCCGCTTGTGCAATACGGCGACAAAACCCAGCGCACGGAGCGTTCCTGATGGAATATCTGCTGGAGCCGTTCAGCTATTCATACATGACCAATGCCATGTGGGTGTCTGCGCTGGTGGGCGGGGTGTGTGCATTCTTATCCGCCTATTTGATGCTTAAGGGCTGGTCCCTGATCGGGGATGCATTGGCGCATTCGGTGGTGCCTGGTGTTGCTGGGGCCTATATCCTTGGCCTGCCCTTTGCGCTTGGGGCGTTCATCGCGGGCGGCTTAGCCGCAGGAGCGATGCTCTTTTTATCGGAACGCTCTGGATTAAAGGTTGATGTGATCATAGGGCTGATTTTCACATCATTCTTTGGGCTGGGGCTGTTCATCGTCTCGCTCAATCCGATTTCAGTTTCGATCCAGACCATCACAATGGGCAACATCCTTGCCATCACACCCCAAGACACCTTGCAGCTTGCGGTGATCGGATTTGTGTCGCTTGCGGTACTTTTGGCCAAGTGGAAGGATCTGATGGTCACCTTCTTTGACGAAACCCACGCGCGCACCATCGGGCTGCGGCCCGGCTTGCTCAAGGCAGTGTTCTTTATCTTGCTGTCCGCATCGGTTGTGGCCGCGATGCAGACGGTGGGCGCGTTTTTGGTGATTGCGATGGTGGTAACGCCGGGGGCCACGGCCTATTTGCTGTGCGACAGGTTTCCACGGCTATTGATCGCCTCGGTTCTGATCGGTGCGCTCACCAGTTTTTTCGGGGCCTATATCAGCTATTTCCTTGATGGCGCGACAGGCGGGATCATCGTAAGCCTGCAAACCTTAATTTTCCTGATCGCCTTTGTGTTCGCGCCCAAGCACGGGCTGCTGGCGGCAAAGCGCAAAGCCCGGCGGGCGCTGGCGCAAGGGTATGAGGGGGCGCTGTGATGGATATCGACGCGCTTTTGATGCCGTTTCAGTTTGCATTCATGCAAAACGCGTTTCTGATTTCGATCATCGTGTCCGTGCCAACAGCGCTGCTTTCGTGCTTTTTGGTGATGAAAGGGTGGGCGCTGATGGGGGATGCTGTCAGCCATGCGGTGCTTCCGGGGATTGTGTTGGCCTATATGGTGGGGCTGCCGCTGATCGTGGGGGCCTTTGCCGCCGGGATGACCTGCGCAGTGCTTACGGGGTATCTTTCAACCAACAGCCGGGTGAAGCAGGACACCGTGATGGGGGTCGTATTTTCCGGCATGTTTGGCTTCGGGATCGTGCTTTATGTTTCGGTCGAAACAAGCGCGCATCTGGATCACATCCTGTTCGGAAACATGCTGGGCGTTGAGCCGCATGAGCTGTGGACGTCTGGCATCATATCCGCGGGGGTCGCGCTGATGTTGGTGCTCAAATGGAAGGACTGGCTGTTGCAGAGCTTTGATCCGGCACAAGCGCGGGCGTCTGGACTTTGGGTCAACTGGCTGCATTACGGGCTGTTGGCCGCGCTATCACTGACCATTGTAGCCACGCTGACGGCCTCAGGGCTGATCCTTGCCATTGGGCTTTTGATCGCGCCGGGTGCCATTGCGTTTTTGCTTACCCGCACCTTTTCGGCGATGCTTTGGGTGTCTGTGCTGGTGTGCATGGGTTCAATGGTGGCGGGCACCTATTTAGCGTTCTTTATCGACAGCGCGCCTGCGCCAACGATCATTCTGATCCTCACCGTGCTCTTTATCGGCGCGTTTACTCGCAAGCAGATCATCACCCGCCGCCGCCAAAGATCTGAGATCGTGTAAGGCGCCTTTAACGCGCCAGATGTTCAAACAAACGCGCCACGGCTTCGGCACCGGGATCGGTGTGGCCTTCAAGCTGCTCTGCATTGATATAGCTTGCCCGCCCTGCATTGGCTGAGGTCAGGCTTGCGGTGTAATCTGCGCCTTTGCGAGCAGCCTGCGCTGCGGCATCAAGCCCTGCCCCAAGCTGACCTAGCGCAGGCAAGAGCGCATCCACCATTGTGCGGTCGCCGGGATCAGCGCCGCCAATCTGGCGCATCCGGTCTAGTCCAGCATGCAACGCATCCTTCATTGGCAAGCCTGACGAAGATGCATCCCCCGCCGCTGCAAAGAAGATCGCCAGCAACACCCCTGAGGAGCCGCCCATCGTCTGGCTAAGCTCCAGCCCGATCGCGCGATAAAGCTGGGTGTGATCGGCAAGCGGCAATGTATCCATCGCATCAATCAATGCCCGCGCCGCCGAGGCGAGAGTCGAGCCCGTATCACCATCGCCGGATTTCGCATCCAAAAGATTGAGATCCGCCTCAGACGAGATCAACACATTGCAGCACGCAATTAAGAAAGCCTTGGTTGGTTCATGGGCCGAGGCGGGCGCACGGATCGGTGAGAGACCGTCCGGCAAAGGCAAAACATCTGGCACTTGCACCCGGTTACATCCGGGCCACGCTGGCGCATCAACGGCTTGGGCCAAAAGCGCCTCATCGCCGGTAGCAAGCTCCATGAGAGAGATTGAAAAACCGTGCATATCCAGCGCAGTCATCAACGCGTCTGGCCCTATGATATGGCGAATATTCGCGCCGATATCAGAGGCCAAAAGCGTCTGGGTCAGGATCGACATCTCAAGAAAAGATGCCCCGCCCAAATTGTTGATCAGCGCCACATGAGGCGTTTTGTGCATGTCCACGGCAAGCTTTTCCGTCATCAGCGCAATGGCGTCTGCCGCCCCGCTTGAGGCAACTTGTTCCACCCCAGCCTCACCATGAATGCCAAGCCCAAGCTCGGCCATGCCGGGCGGAATGCGATCCTCCTTAAGGGAGCCGGGCACAGTGCAAGTATCAAGCGACATCCCAATAGAGCGTGTGCTGCTGATGACCCGCTTTGCGGCCAACGTACACGCCTCAAGGTTCGCCCCGTTTTCCGCCAATGCGCCAGCGATTTTGTGCACAAAAAGCGTACCCGCAACGCCGCGCGCTTGCGGTAGGTCCGGCAGCGCCACATCATCATCCACGATCACAATCGAAACCTTGTGGCCAAAGGCGCGGGCGCGCTCTGCGGCCAGTCCAAAATTCAAACGATCCCCGGTGTAATTCTTCACAATCAGCAAACATCCCGCAGGGCCGGTCACGGCCAGAATCCCGGCAAGCACCGCATCAACAGAAGGCGACGCAAAGACATCCCCACAGACCGCCGCCGTCAGCATACCCGCACCGACAAAACCCGCATGGGCCGGTTCATGGCCAGAGCCACCGCCCGACACCAACGCGACCTTGGATTTATCCCAATCCGAACGCACGACTACGCGGATATGCGGATACCCATCCAGCCTTGTGAGCTTGCCCCCCGACGCTGCAATGGTGCCGTTGATCGCTTCGGTGACCATGTCTTCTTTTTCATTGATAAAATGCTGCATCTCGGTGTTCTCCTCAGGCAACGCGAGCGCCGGCGGCGTCGAAATAATGGGGGGAGACAGGGCGGATTTTTACAGTATCCCCGTCTTTCAAATCTGTGTGGGCGTCCGTCACGGTGATGAGATCGTGATCCTTAAACACCAAATGCAGCCGAGTTTGATCGCCCAGACGCTCAACGCGTTTGACCAGGCTGTCTTCGCCCTCGCCCTGTTGGATATGCTCGGGCCGCAACCCGATCGAAGCCGCACCTTGCGGCGCGCCACCAAACACATCCGCAGGCAGGACATTCATCCGCGGTTGGCCCAAACGGCTTGCTGCATAGATGCTCACCGGGTTCTCATAAATCTCGCGCGGGGTGCCGAACTGGATCAACCGTCCTTCGTCCAACACACCAACATGGGTGGCCATCGTCATCGCTTCGATCTGGTCATGGGTCACATAAAGCATTGTCGCGCCGCTGTCGGCTTGGATGCTTTTTAGCTCGACCCGCAGATCAGCACGCAGTTTGGCATCCAGTGAGCTGAGCGGTTCGTCCATCAAATAGACTTGCGGATCACGCACCAATGCGCGCCCGATTGAAACACGCTGCATCTCGCCGCCTGAAAGGGCCGTTGCTTTGTTATCCAGTTTGTGACTGATTTGAAGCACCTCAGCCACGGCCCCTACCTTGGCATCAATTTGGGCCTGCGGTGTCTTAAGTATCGGAGATTTCAGTGGGAATTCGAGGTTTTGCCGCACGGACAGGTGCGGATAGAGCGAATATTGCTGAAACACCATCGCAACGTCACGCTGTGCGGGGGTAAGCGCGGCCATATCACGCCCTGCAATTTCAATGCGGCCTGCATCAGGAGTGTCGAGGCCCGAGACCATCCGCAAAGTTGTGGTTTTGCCGGCTCCTGTTGGCCCCAACAACACCACAAATGACCCGTCCGGAATGGTCAAGCTGACATCCGCCAGCGCAATGTCTTCGCCAAAGGATTTTGAAACGCCGGTTAAGCTCACTTCAGCCATGTGTCACCACCCTTTCATTCGCGGCGCTTTTGAGAACATGCCCATCTGCGCCAAAGATCGATATTGTACGCGGATCAAACCGCAGGCCGGTCCGCTGACCGATGCGGACGGCATCGTTTGACGTAGCGCGCGCTTTAATTGTGCCGTTTGGCGTGTCCAATGTGACGATCTGTGTGGTGCCAAGATATTCGACTGCCAGCACCACTCCGCGATAAGGGGCGGAATCATCCAGTGCGATGTGCTCGGGCCGAATACCAAAGGTCAGTGCACCTTTTGCACCGTCACGATGTTTGGGTATGGCAAACTTGGCCTCTGCAAATTCGACCTGCTCTGCGTTGGCGCCGACGGCCCCATTGAACTCCAGAAAATTCATTGGAGGGGAGCCTATGAACTGGGCCACAAATTTGGTGGCCGGCCAGTCATAGATCTCTTGCGGGATGCCAAACTGCTCAACAACACCGTGGTTCATTACAACGATCTTATCGCCCATTTGCATCGCTTCGAGCTGGTCATGGGTCACATAAACGGTCGTGGCCCCCATCCGGTCATGCAAGGCGCGCAGCTCTTCAGACATATGCTCGCGGAATTCAGCGTCCAGCGCGCCAAGCGGCTCGTCCATCAAGAACGCCTTTGGATCCCGAACAATGGCCCGACCCAGCGCCACACGCTGACGATCGCCGCCAGATAGCCCACCCACGGGCCGGTCCAGAATATCAGAAATCCCAAGGATATCTGCAATCTCAGCCACCTTTTGCTTTACGGCAGGCTTCGCCATGCCCTGACTCTGCAGCGGGTAGCTGATATTCTTTCTAACGTTCATATGCGGGTAGAGCGCGAACATCTGAAAAACAAAGGCGATATCGCGCTGGCTGGCGGGCTTTTGGCCAACCTCTTCGCCATCAATATAGATTTCACCTGACGTGGGCAGCTCAAGCCCTGCCATCATCCTAAGCGTGGTGGTTTTGCCGCAACCCGACGGGCCAAGCAGCATGAAGAATTCACCATCTTCAATGGTAAAGCTCGAGGATTTCACAGCATTAAATGCCCCGAAATCCTTGCGCACGTTTTCGATCCTGATTTGGGCCATGTGCGATTACTCCGGGAAATGGCTGACGATGAGAAACATCACCGTGCCAGCAAGGATGACAATGAAGGAGTAGCTGTAGAGCGCGATCGTAAAGGGCTGCATCAACATGAGGACCCCCACCGCGATCAGGACTGAGGCCAGCGCCTCCCACGCGCCGCGGCGCAACCGCAGCAAACCTGTTATGAAATTGGTCATTTGCGGACAGCTCCAAAGGTGATGCCGCGCAGCAAGTGTTTGCGCAGAAGAACGGTGAAGACCATGACAGGAACAAGAAAGATCGTGGCCCCTGCAGCGACAGCCGGCCAATCCTTGCCGTTGACGCCGATGATGTTGGGAATAAACGGCGGCGCGGTTTGGGCGGTTCCCGACGTTAGGAGCACTGCAAACGCATATTCGTTCCACGCAAAGATCAGACAGAAAATTGCGGTTGAGGCGATGCCCGTGGCAGCCTGTGGCAGCACCACTTTGTAGAACGCCTGAAACCGGGTGTAGCCGTCGATCAGAGCCGCCTCTTCATACTCCATCGGGATCTCATCGATGAACCCTTTGAGCAACCAGACCGAAAGGGACAGGTTCACCGCCGTATAGAGCAGGATCATCCCAAGATGCGTGTCGTTCAGCCCCAAATTCCGGAACATTAGAAAGATCGGGATGGAGACGGCAATCGGCGGCATCATGCGAGTTGAGAGGATAAAGAAGAGCAAATCATCCTTGAGCGGCACCCGAAATCGGCTGAACGCATAGGCGGCCGCGGTGCCCAGCACCATGCACAGGAACGTGGAGCCAAACCCAATGATTACAGAGTTCAGGAACCTCTCCCCATAGCGCGAAGGGCCGGTGATAACGGTGCCACGCGAGCGGGCGATCTCATCATACCAAGTCTCGGGCGGGCCCGCGGCCTCAATCATATCATCCGTGGCGCGGGTTCGGTCGGTGAACAGGTTCACATACCCTTCCAGCGTTGGCTCAAACACCACAACAGGCGGATATGCGATTGAATCTGTTGGGGATTTGAAACCCGTCGCAATGATCCAAAGCAGCGGCACAAGGGTGATGATCGCATAAGCCACCACCAGAAGGCCCGCGAACCATTTGGTCCCGTTGGTCGGTTCTGTGACAGAAAAGCTCATCTTTCTTTAACCTTATTGAGTGCCTTCACGTAGATCGACGCAAGGCCGAATACCGTGACAAAAAGGATGACCGCATAGGCCGATGAATAGCCCGTGCGCCATTTCTCAAAGGCTTCGCGCTTGAGATCGATTGAGGTCAGCGTGGTCGTATTGCCCGGCCCGCCGCCCGTTAGCTGAACGACAAGGTCGAACATCTTGAAATTCTCAATCCCTCGGAACAACACCGCCAGCATCAAAAAGGGCAACGCCATCGGGATCGTGATTGTCCAGAACTGCCGCCATTTGCTTGCCCGGTCGCATTCAGCGGCTTCATAGATACTGTCCGGGATAGAGCGCAGCCCTGCCAAACAGATGAGCATCACAAATGGAGTCCACATCCAAGTATCGGCAATGATGATCGCCCAAGGCGCAAGATGCACATCCCCGATCATTGAAAAGCTGGCCGGGTCGACCCCTGTGAAAAAGGCGATCACGTAGTTAAAGAGGCCGATCTGCGGCTGATAGAGAAACGTCCAAAAATTACCAACAACCGCAGGCGATAGCATCATCGGGAACACGATGATTGTTGTCCAAAGATCGTTGCCCCGGAACTTTTTGTTGATCAGAAACGCCAGCAAAAAGCCGATAAGCACTTGCAAGGTGATGGTCCAAAGCAGAAAATGCGCGGTTGCCTGCATCGTCTCCCAGATATCGGGATCATTCAGGATACGTTCGTAGTTGCGCAGCCCCACCCACTCCACGTCCTTGTTGGGACGGTTCACGCGAAAATTGGTAAAGCTTAGCCGGATCGTCCAGATCAACGGAAAGATGTTGACGGCCAGCAGCAAAAAAATCGTTGGCGCAACAAAGATCCACGCGATTGTGCGATCTGAAAGCCCCCGGATCTTTTTGGCTACCCCGTCAGGCGTGCTTTGCGCCACCTTTTGAATGGGAGAGGTTGTCATAAATTTTGGTTCCCTCCGGGCTGCGCCAGATAGCGCGTCCCGGTGCGTCGATAAGTGAAACAATCCTTTAGCCGATCAAAGACCGGCCAAAGGGCGCCGGACCCCATCATAGCACAGGGTCCGGCAGGGAGATTTTGAAGGTGGATTAAAGCTTGCCTTCGTCTTCGAAGACTTCAATCCAATCCCGGACCAGCCCATCCAGCGCTTCTTGGGCAGAGCCATCACCGGCTACAACATAGTTGTGCATCCGCTCCTGCATCGGGATCAGCAGATCGGCATAGGCCGGTTCAGCCCAGAAATCTTTTACGATCGCCATGCTGTCCAAGAACGTCTGCGCATAGGGTTGGCTCGACGCAAAACCGGGATCTTCGACCACAGCACTCAAGGCCGAATAGCCACCCAGCTCCCACCAGCGGGCCTGAATCTCGGGCTGGGCGAACCATTTGATGTATTCCAGCGCCGCGTCCTGTTTTTCAGAATAGGCAACAACAGAGATCCCCTGCCCGCCCAGCTGTGCGTATTGACCTGCGGGCCCTGCGGGATTGGGGAAGTAGCCAGATTTACCGCCGCCCACATTCTCATCAGCTTCAACACCGGGCCAGATAAAGGCAAAGTTCATTTGCATCGCTACCTGACCAGACCGGTAGGCATCAATGTTCTCACCCATATACCAGTTGGACGACCCCGGAGGCGTCGCATTCTCATAAAGATCGCGATACGCTTCAAGACCCGCGACGGCGCCGGCGGAGTTCACGAACCCATCAACATCATATGGCTGTGCGGGGTTTTCGTACTCAAACCCATAGTTATACAGCCAGTTGGTCACGCCCATCGTGATCCCTTCGGACCCACGTTCAGTGTAGATCGCAGCACCGTAAACGGTTGTCCCGTCAATATCGCGGCCTTGGAAGAACTTTGCGATATCTGCCAGTTGCTCAAGAGACTCTGGCACACCAAGTGCGTAACCATAGGTCTCCATAAACTCAGCTTGAAGCGCGGGGCGTTCAAACCAATCCTTGCGGTAAGTCCATCCGACAACGTCGCCAAACGCTGGCAGAGCATAATAATTTGGGGTGTTCTTGGGCCACTCAGCATAGCCCGTCACAGTGGCAGGAATGAAGTCTGCCATATCGATGGCATTCGCATCGAAGAAATCATTGAGCTTCACATAGTGGCCATTTTCGGCGCCGCCGCCGATCCATTGGCTATCACCAATCATCAGGTCACAGAGCTGCCCACCGGAATTCAGCTCATTGAGCATGCGGTCGGCAAAGCTGGTCCACGGCACAAATTCGTAGTTCATTGAGTGCCCTGAGGCTTCCTCGAAATCGCGGCCCAGCTCAATCAGAGCGTTTGCAGGATCCCACGCAGCCCAGCACAGGGTAAGGTCAGTTGCATGGCTGCCAGCCAAGGCGCTTGACGATAGCCCAACGGCCAGCATCGCACCGGCAGCTGCGGATGTAAGAAGCGTATTTTTCATTTGAATCGTCCTCCCAATTTTTGTGCCGCCGCTTTGACGCAACGACTCATTGTGGAGCTTAGCCTAAATGACGCACGTGCCTCATTGCAAATTATTTTTGAGACACGTGCCTCATTTGTGCTAGAGATGCACGTATGGAGCCGAAACTATCCCACCCCACTCAGCAGTTTGCCGCGCCGCAAAGGTCTGATATCGTGACGAAATCCAATACAGGAATGCCGTCCGACCCGATGCTGCGCCCAACAACAAAAGATCTTGCCAAAGCCGCTGGCGTCAGCCGCGCAACCGTGGATCGGGTGCTCAATGGCCGCGAGGGAGTCAAGAAAAAGACCGTCGATAAGGTGAACGCGGCTATCGTGGAGCTAGGGTTTGTCCGCAACATTCAGGCGGCAAACCTTGCCAAATCGACCCGCTACCGTTTTGTCTTTGCGCTGCCGCGCTCAGGCGATCAGTTTTTGCAAGAGATCATCCGGCACATCAATGAAGGACAAAAGGCCTTCGCGCTCGATCAGGTGTGGTGTGACGTGCACCATATCGATGAAAATGACCCTCATAGCATCGCCGCCTTTCTCGCAACGCTGACCGCGCAGGACACAAGTGGCGTGGCAATCATGGCGCCGGAATCGCCGCAGTTGCGTGATGCGATCTTCCGTTTGCAAGAGCGCGGCGTGGCGGCCTTGCCGTTTATCTCTGATCAAGCGGCGATGGACACCGATTGGGTCGGGATGAACAACCGCTCCGCCGGAGCCACCGCCGCACTTTTACTGGGGCAGTTTTCGCCGGATGTCCAAGGCTCACTCATGGTTGTCGCAGAAAGCATGCAATCGCGGGACAGTCTGGAGCGGCGTCTTGGCTTTGACACAGAGCTGAACGCGAGTTTCCCGAACCTTTATGCCCTGCCCTCGCTTGAGACTTATGGCGATCAAGACCGCGCTGAAGCGATCATTGGCACCATGCTATCCAATCACCCAGATGTGGCCGGCATTTATATTATGTCCTCTGAGGCGCGCATTCCTTTGACCGTTATCTCCGGCATCGCGGGCACCCAAAGGATTGTGAAGGTTGCCCATGAACGCACGCCATTCACAGAAGCCGCGCTGCGTAACGGAGGGCTGCAAAGCGTGATCGCGCAAGACGCCGGGCATCTTGTCCGCAGCGCTGTGCGCAAACTCAAAGCGATCACAGACAAAAGCGTTACTCATAGCGCGCAGGAACGTATTCGTGTGGAAGTGCTGCTGCGCACCAATCTTTAGCCGCAAAAGCCGCTACCAGATATAGGTTTCCATATGATCGGCCCGCAGAGCATAGCCCGTATCGGCGATTTCGGTGCTGTCGAGTTGCGTGCGAATGGAACCTTCGACCCAAACCGCATCCCACAGCTGATCGTTCGGCCACGGCTTTTTGGCTTTGACCAGTACCAGCTGATTGGCCGGAGGCGGCGGGACGTGGATGCAGGCCCCAACATAAGGGACAAGCAGAAACTCAGTTACGCCTTTGGCGCTATATTCCAGCGGGATAATGAAGCCGGGCATCCGGATATAAGCGCCGTCCAGCACCTCGTTCAAAACCGTGGCGTTGGCATCATAGATGGGCCGCCATGTATCCAACGCTTCGTTGACTTCGCCTTCGCCAATGATTTCAGCATAGGCAAAGCCGGGCGGGATGAGATCATCCCATGTGATTTCAATCGCGCGGGACGCAAGAGCCGCGCGCGGCAGTGACGCCCCCGCAAGGGCCAAAGCGATCAGATGTCTACGTGCAATCGGTGTCATGTTCGAACGGTCATACCATCCGCCAAGGACAAACGATAGGCCCGCAGTGCCGGGATCAAGCTCACAATCGCGCCAGCAGCGATGACTGCGAGCATGACAAACAGCTCTCGCAGAGCCGGAGGATCAATCGGCAAAAACAGCCCATAAGCGCCGTCGATTGCGGGCTGAGCGATGAAAAGCCCCGCGTACACCAACCCAAGCCCCAAAACCGCACCGGCCGCCGCCGTCAGCATCGCCTCAAGCACAAGCAGCCCAAGTATGGTCAGCGGGCTTGCCCCCATTGCGCGAAGGATTGCCATCTCTCGGCGGCGTTCATTCAGGCTGGAGAATAGCGTCGCCATCATCCCGATCATCGCTGTCACAACAACCATCACAGACACCGCAAGCAGCGCCTTTTCAGCAACGCCCACAATGCCCCACAGCTCTTGAAGCGCCACGCCGGGCAAAATCGCAAGCAGCGGTTCCTCGGGATATTCATTTATCGCGCGTTGAACGGCAAAGGTCTGAAGCGGGCTGCTCACCCCAACCAAAGCTGCAGTGACGGCCGAGGGCGTCAGATCCATCTGGCGGATCGTTTCAATAAAGGTGGTCTGGCCCGGAATCTTGGACCCGCCGCGCCAATCCACATGGATCGCTTCAATCGCTTCCATTGAGACAATGACTGTTCGATCAACGGGTGTGCCTGTTTTTGCGATGATTCCAGACACGCGAAACGGCTGTTCGTCATGCTCCCTAAAAGACGCAATCCCATGGGCCACCACAATCGGATCGCCAACGCTATAGTTCAGCGTCTTGGCAACATCATACCCGATCACTGCATCAAACAGGTCGTCCATCACGACCCCCGCTTCCAGCGCGAGGCTGCGATCCTGCCGGTATTTGTAGTGTTCAAAAAAAGCCGTGCTTGTGCCCATCACTCGGAATTGTCGGTGACTGTCACCCAAAGAGATCGGCACGATCCAATCAATCTGCGGCAGGCTGGCAAATTCCAGATAGCTCTCCCACGTCACATTGTTTGTGGCATTGCCGATCCGAAACACCGAATAAAGCAAGAGCTGCACCGATCCGGAACGCGCGCCCACAATAAGATCCGTGCCGGAGATTGTATTGGCGAAGCTTGTCTTTGCCCCGCTGCGCACCTTTTCAACCCCAAGGAACAACGCAACAGACAGCGCGATTGCAAGCACCGTCATCCCAACGGTCAGCGCTCGCGCTATAAGCGAACGTGCTGCAAGACGCAGGATCATGTGGCGCGCGCGCCGACGCTGGCGATGTCTGACATGCGCACCACACGGTCAAACCGCGCACCAAGACGCGGGTCATGGCTGACCAGCAGCAATGTGGATCCCTGAACAGCCACTTGATCAAACATAAGGTCCAAGAAATGGGCTTGCGCCGTTTCATCAAGCGAAGATGTGGGTTCATCAGCAATCAGGATCGGAGGCTGTCCGATCAGCGCCCGTGCAACGGCGACACGCTGCTGTTGACCCACACTAAGTTTTCCAGCCGTGCATTTTGTGATCCCATCCGGAAGGCCAAGCTGCGTGCAAAGCTCAACTGCCTTGGTGTGCGGATCCGGACAACGGGCGCGCCGCTTTGGGGCAAAGCGCAGCGGCAAAATGATATTGTCAGAGACTGACCCAAAAGGGAGCAAATTGAATTGCTGGAAGATCACCCCAATCTGCTCTGCTCGGAGACGGTCACGGTCTCGCCATGACAGACCGGCAAGATCGGCCCCATCCACCGAGACGCGGCCACGGTTTGGCAGAATTGTCCCGCAGATCAGCGACAGAAGCGTCGATTTTCCGGAACCACTCGCCCCAAGAAGCAAGACCGTTTCACCTTGCTCAACCGAAAACTCCGGGACGGACAGTGCAAAAGACGCCCGCCCCGGCCATGTAAACTCTACGCCGTTCAGCCCTATGATCGGCAAGCCGGACATCGCTTAGAAAATGTCGCTCAAATCAAGTGTTGGCGCATCGCGCTCCACTTCGAACGCAGCGGCACCAGCGTCCGTGACAACCTGAACTTCAAGCTCCAGCGCATTTTCGAACACATCGAAATAGGCGAATGTGATTTGAGAAAGAGCGCCTGGTTCGCTGCATGTCAGCGTATATTCCGCGTGGAATTCGGTGTGGTTGGCGGCGACCTCTTCATCATGATGCTCGTCATCATCGTGCGCATGTTCATCGCCATGGTCGTCGTGATCGTCATGGTCGTGGTCATTGTGCTTTTCATGCTCTTCATGATCGTCGTGGTCGGCCTCGGATTCCAGCTCTGCGCTGACTTCAGTCACACCGCATCCAGCGCCGGCTGGCAGGCCAAACAAAGTCAGCGGCTCGGACAGGGTTGCGATCGCGGCATCGATTTCGGCGTGATCTTCAGCCGTTTCAGCCTCGTATTCGAACCCAACGATATCAGCGCCGGGTGCGTGCAACTCCATTGCAACCGTGGTCCCATCAACCGCGATGTTCAGCTCACCTACGCCATGTTCATGGCTGCCCAGCTCGCGTGTGCCCTCGGATATCGCGGGGGTCGCAAGCATGGCTAACAAAAGGGGTGCACAGGTCTTCATCTTCATTTCTCCGGTAATGGGGGCAGGTAGGCGCTACGCGGCGCAGTTTCCACACTGACCGTGGATTTCAACAACATGACGGGCCGCCCGGAACGCACCCGGAGCAACCATTGCAGACAGTATCGGCAAAAGCGACCCGCCATCATGCTCATCCACCTGCCCGCAATCCTCACAGATCGTAAGCACAGGCAGGCTTTTGTGGTGGTCGCATCGGCACGGGACGAACGCTTTGAGGGATTCAAGCTTGTGCGCCCTGCCTTGTTCGGTGAGGGCCGAAAGGGCGCGATAGACGGTGGGCGGGGCGATATCTGGGTCATCCCGACGCAACTTCGCAAGGATTTGATACGCCGAAAGAGGCGCGACCGAGGCGTTCAGAACACTCAAAATGTCAGCTTGTCGCGTGGCAGCTTGTTTGCGCATGACGCCTCCCTCCCGGATCGGCATTGGTTCAAATTTGTTATTTTATAAAATAACAAACCGCAACGCGTGATTTGCACAGCGCGCGGCCTTTCGCCCATTCACTCTTTAGAGTTCAGGGGCGGCAGTCTCATTTCAAAGATTGAGGATTTCACGATCGCGGTATGGGTCTCGGCACGGTCATGGAACGGCAAAAGGATGTCATCCAACTCTGCCACATCCCGCAAAGCCAACCGCGCGACATAGCAATCATCACCTGTCACCCGATCACAGCTCATAAAGCGCGGTTGCTCTTTGATCATCCGCTCAACCATATGAAGCTGCCCACTGCGCGGTTTGATCCGGACCAACGCTTGGATGCCAAAGCCCACGGCACGCAGATTGATAGCGGCGCCAAACCCGCTGATCTGGCCTGCATCCTGCATCCGGCGCAGGCGTTCTCCAACGGCGGGACCGCTCAGACCAACGGTTTTGCCGATATCCGCCAAACGCGCACGCCCGTCATTTTCAAGAATCGCGATGATCGCGCAGTCCGTCTCATCAAGATTTTTGTTCATGAAGGCATTCTACAAATTTTGCGAACGAAACGAAAGCATTTGACAGCAAGCACAATCGGCAGCGGTGGGACTTGGCAGAAATCACACGCTATCCTCTGTGCAACGGATTAAGGAGAGTTCAATGGATATTCAAAGAATAGCTGCATTTTCCACTGGCGGGTCTGGCGGAAACCCTGCCGGGGTTGTGATGCTGCAAAAACCGCTCAGCGATGAAGACATGGCCCGGATCGCTGCTGAAGTGGGGTATTCAGAAACGGTTTTTGCAGTACCCAAAGACGAAAGCGGCAAAAACTGGCGCGCGCGCTATTTTTCGCCAGAATCCGAAGTGCCCTTTTGTGGCCACGCAACAATTGCCTTGGGGGCGGCCCTTGGGGTGCATAGCGGGTCGGGCACCTATGCGCTGACATTGAACAATGCCTCTATCAAAGTCCAAGCAGATGGCGCGATGGGAGCAACACTCGCCTCCCCGCCTACCTATAGCCGGAACGTGACGAAAGAAGAGCTGCAAGACGCGCTTGGCTTGTTTGGCTTGACGACCAAAGATCTTGATCCGCGCCTGCCCCCCGCGCGCATCCACGGTGGGGCTGACCATCTTGTCTTGCCCTTGCGGGCACGGAGCCGATTGGCCGCGATGGAGTATGATCTGGACCAAGGGCGCGCGATGATGCGCAAACATGCGCTTGTAACTGTGATGCTTGTGGTGATTGCCGGGGAGCAGCTTTTTGACGTGCGCAACGCGTTTGCCTCCGGCGGTGTGTTGGAGGATCCGGCAACAGGAGCGGCGGCGGCCGCCTTTGCAGGCTACCTGCGGGATCGCGAGTGGCCTCATGGCGGGGCGTTTCGTATTCGCCAAGGCGAAGATATGGGGGCGCCGTCCTTGATCAACATCACCTTGGACAACACCAAAGGCGCATCTGTCAGCGTCTCAGGTGCGGCGCGCTATATTAAATAGCGTGGGACGCTCAGCCTATTCGATCATATAGAGCTTTTGAAGATCGATGAAGGCACTGCTTTCAAGCGCGTCCCGCGTCGCTTGGCTTTGTTGTATCGATAGGCCTCTGGGATTCACTGTATAAATCCAGCGTGATAACTGGCGTGAATGAGCAGTTGGACGCCAACGACATACAAGACCCCGAACTGGTCAGATAATAACACGGCCCTGAAGCAGCGTGGTTTGCTGTCAATCTGGTTTGACGCTGAGATGGCCTGGGAGGCGAAGCCATCCGGACACGGCGGTTGCCAGCAAGCCGAAAACAACGCGGCGATTCAAGCAAGCCAGACGATCAAGATAT
>CALKJA010000172.1 GCA_937995865.1 uncultured Paracoccaceae bacterium
CCATCGGCGAACTGCTCACCACCCATAACCCAGGTGCCGATACCCATACGTGGCACCATTTTTCCGTTCCAAAGAGTGATTTTTTCCAGTGTCATCTCAGGTCTCCTGAATAGTTGATTATTTGGGGTTTGGGGTCATTTGTCTAAGCTTTCGGGACAGTGTCGCCACACAGATCATCAGTCCCGCAATCGTCGCAAATGAGGTACGCAGGCTCGTCACCTCAGCAATCATCCCGACGAGGGCCGGACCAATCAAGAACCCGGCGTATCCAAGGGTCGAGACTGCCGCGACGCCCACGCTGGGTGCATCTGGTGCCAGCCGTCCTGCGATCCTAAATGCAGTCGGGACAATGGGAGCAAGGCCAAGCCCGATGATCACCAGTCCGACGAATGCCATGTTCAGGCCAGTTGCAAGCGATGTTGTTGCAAAACCGAAGGCACTTATCAGCGCGCCGATGCCAATAATTCCATATTCTGACATGCGGCTGACCAGTGCATCACCAGCAAAACGCATTGCCGCCATCGCACCTGAAAACGCAGCAACGCCTGCACCGATGTGGATTGCGGGCGCGTTCAGGACATCCGCCAGGAAGATTGATGACCAATCGACCGTCACGCCTTCCGCCATGAGGCAGCCCATCGCGATCAGGCCCGGTAAGACCAGCTTGCCCTTCGGCAACGCAAGTTTTGGGTCCGTTTCGGACTCTGATAGCTCGCTGTCATCTGCAATGTTGCTCACTGTGAGCAAGAGTAACGCAAACAGCGCGACATTTGTCATAGCCAGATGGAAAAAGATCGAAACACCTTGGGCCGCAATGCCTCCGGCGATTAATCCGCCACTGGCGAGGCCCGCCGAATACATCGCATGACATCGCGACAGGATCGGCCGCCCCACCTTTGTTTCCCCAGCAAAGCCCGCCGCGTTCATAGCGACACCCACTGCACCAGCTCCCATACCTACTGCGCAGATGACTGCAGCAAGGCCTATTGGTCCTGTGACAAGGCCAAGAAGAGGGACGATTACATACATCCAAGTCATACAGATTAGATTGAGCGATTTCAGCGACAGCCGGGTTGATGCGTAACCGACGACCGGAGTGATCGTGAGCAGTCCGACTGGCAATGCCAGCAGCACAAATCCAATGTCGCCATCAGAAAGCTGAAACGTTGATTTCAACTCCGGCAATCGCGGCAACCAGGATGCAAAGGCAAAGGCCTGCAAAAAAAACAACCCGAACGCAGCCCAAATGTACGGCCATGTCACTTTGGGTTTCGGCGACGCGTCCTGCTGCGGCACGCCATTAGCTTTTGCGGACTCTGTTTGCATGTTTGGTCTCTACTCTTTCAGCGATCAGCCTGACATCATGGAACTTGAACGTTTCAGAACAAGCGGTATTTTCGACTTTCAACGCGATATTGAGAAACTGGGGCGACCCGATGAAAACTCACAATCAACGGCCATCCCGTAAGCGTCTAATAGACGTGGCGCGATCTCTTGGTGTGTCTGTGACAACGGTCTCAAACGCTTTCAACAAGCCTGACCAGCTGTCAGATAAGCTACGCCAACACATCCTCGCTCGCGCCGAAGAGATAGGGTATCGCGGCCCTGGCGCTGAAGGCAGGTTGCTTCGAACAGGCCACGCCGGTGCTATCGCGCTCTATATTCCCGAACCCCTCACGTATCTTCTGGAAGATGCTTTTGCCGCTGAGTTTCTCAGCGCTCTTGTCGACGCCTGCCAGCATCGGCAAATCGGGCTGCTGTTGTTGCCCGCCGTGCCCCATGAGAACAGCGGCAAGCCCCGCCCTCCTGCGGCACTAGATGTGGCGGCGGTCGATGCGGTTATTTTCTATGGGCTCGCAGCAGATGATCCGGTGATCAAACGCGCCATTGATCGCGGCAAACCCGTCATAGGTATCGATATGATGGATCAGGATGATATGATCTCCGTCGGGGTGGACGATATCAGCGGCGCTTACCAGGCGGCGCGACACGTGTTGGCGAAAGGTCATACAAAAGTTGCCGTACTTGCCTTGCCCACATCCCGGCAACGCAAAGAGCGTGCCGCGACAGCCGAAGATTTTAAGACCGCAACAATCCGGTTCCCGCAAGATCGTTGGAACGGCTATGCAAAGGCATTTTTTGAAGCAGAGCTGGATATGGAAAACGTCTCGATAAGGATGGTCGCTACCAATTCAGTGAGCAACGGCCGCGCTGCCATGGAGAAACTACTGGTTGCTCCCAATGGCGCGCGACCAACGGCCGTCTTGGCCATGTCAGATGCTCTTGCACATGGTGCCATGCAAGCTTGCAAGGCAAAGGGGATCAAAATACCGAAAGACATCGCGATTGTCGGGTTTGATGATGCACCATTTTCTGCCGGACTTGGCCTGAGCACCGTCTCACAAAGCCCTGGCGAAAAAGCGGAACGAGCCGTGCGATGCGCGTTAGGTGAAACTGTTGACTGCAAACGCCTGCCCGCAACGTTGATCATACGTCAGACCGCTTAGCCTGAGTCGCTCTCTGATTTGCACCCAAAGCGGCTGTTGGTGTAGACTTTAGCATCGGTGAGTCTGGGCTCACTGCCGCCTAATGCCGACGCGGCAATGCCAGTGCAGCAGGCCGACCAACACCGGCGATCTGATCGATTGACAAAGCCACTTAAATCGCTGTTGGACCTGCGAAGAGCACTCGTCGGCTGATCAGCGGCTGTCGTTTGCGCTCTGAGCGGCGAAACCTTACTGCGAGCCCTCTTTAACGGATGCTGCGCGGTGCATTCACGGAAACGAGTTGCGCAAACCTGCCGTCCGTCCGAAGTTTTCGATACAGGCTTGCCGTGTTTTTCCGGTTGCGAACGTTTCCGCAAACCGGCCATCGGCCGTGATGCTGATCCAGCAGGGTTTTGGGTGACCGGGTAGCGGGACAAAGCACCATTTCGCTGCGGTTGCGCACATGTCGGCTTACTTGAACGCATGGGCCACTTAAGTCGGAAACGAAATATCGTTTGCAAGGTAGCGCTAAAGAACGACAAAATAACCGCATGCCCGTCTGTCGAGTGCGCTTAGGCTGCAGATAGCAGCGCGCTTCCGTTCTTCTTCATTGTTAGCTAAACCAATTCCATGCCACGTCCCAAGACCGTTTCCGATGAAGATGTTCTGTCCGCTGCAATAGAACTGCTCGGAACCGATGGTTTTGGCTTCACGCTGTCAGATTTGGCACGCACTGTAGGCCTATCACGTGCGACATTAATCCAGCGCTTTGGGGATCGAGAGGCGATCCTTCAGCACATGGCAGAGTTCGAGGTTGAGGCAACGCGCACCTGGATCAAGAGCTTTTCCATTGAACAGGGGCGAGATGGCCTCTGGCGCTTCTTGGAAGAGATCGTCAAAGGCATGGGGGAAGGCGAAGGGTTTTCTGCGCGTGTGCAGATCGCCGCGCTTGAGGCGCGAGACCCGGTTATGAAGTTCCATGCGAACGAGCGCTACAAGATCGTTCAAGATGCGATTGAAGCGCGCCTACTGGACGGACCCAACCGTCGCGAAACAGCAGAGCATCTCCATGCAGTGATAGCAGGGGCAACCATGCAATGGGTCGTCAGTGATGGCTCAAGGGGGCTGTCCGACTTCGTACTCCATAGGCTTGGTCTGGCCTTTGACCTTATCGACCAACGCTTGACGACGCTCAACTAAAATATATAACCTTCATGTAGGTTATATATTGGAAGTCAAGATGAATCGGCGTTCGTTCCTTAGTAGTATTTGCGTTTTGAGCGTCTGCCCGAACTTGGCGATCAGTCAGGATGAAAGGGCCGGCTGTATGCGAATTGTGGAAAATCAAGATGTTAGGATTGCCACGCAAGCTTTTGGGTCGCCTGAAGACCCGGCTTTGGTTCTAATCATGGGAGCGACCGCCTCCATGCTCGGCTGGCCCGATGCGTTCTGCACTGCCCTTGCGGACCATGAACTATACGTCATTCGGTTCGATCATCGTGATACGGGGCAGTCCACCACGGTTCCGCCGGGACAAGCGAATTACACAGTTGAGGATTTGGCTGATGATGTTGCCAGCATTTTGGATGCTTATCAGTTGGACCAAGCCCACGTTCTAGGCATGTCGCTGGGCGGCTACGTTGCTCAGATTCTGGCACTCGAACATGCTGATCGTGTTCGCTCCCTTACATTGATCGCGTCCGAACCTCTCGGCTGGGACGGTCCCGCGCTGCCCCACATATCGGAAGAATTTCTTATGCATTTTGCTGCCCTCCAAGATCTGGGCTGGTCGGACGAAAGGGCGGTCACCGAGTTCCTGTTGACGACCGAACGCCTTATGTCGGGCTCAGGGGAACCGTTCGATGAGGCCGGTATGCGCAGCCGTATCGCGCAAATCCTTGAACGCACCGACAGTCCTGCGAGCATGTTCAATCATGCGGGCCTTGGGTCGCGTCAGGATTGGTCCGGCAAGTTCCGCGACATTGAGGTTCCAGTCCTCGTCCTACACGGCGAAGAAGACCCCATTCTTCCTGTTGCAAACGGTCACGCTATCGCTGGTGGCATTGAGGGTGCTGAGATCGGTGTCGTGAGGGGGATGGGGCATGAGATTCCACCATCGCGAATTAGAGAGATGACAGGGATAATATTGGATCACCTTTTCCCCTAAAACCGCCTGCGCCAGAAGCTGGGTTTTCTCCGCGTAGTTGTTGGACATGTACTTTTGATGCGCGCGCGTTAGACCGGACATTCATACAAACTGCAGCATCAAGTAAAATGGGCTCAGAGCCGCCTAGTGCTGTCACGGCAACGTCCGACATTGTGCGCCTCTGACACCTGCCATTCCTTCAGATTGAAGGGTTGTCCTGTCAGCGCGGTGCTGATGATTGGGTATGGAGAGAGGATCGGAGGGCATATCATGCCAAGAGTTCAACTTCCTGCAGTCACCCCCAAGCGCGAAGCCTGGAACAAAGGACGCATTATTGGTCAGAAGCGGCCCATGTTGCCAAAACAGGTCTGGGCGATCGGAGCGCGGCTCGAACTGGCGGGTTATCTGCGCGATCTACCTTTGTTTGACGTCGCCATCGACAGCAAGCTGCGTGGCTGTGATCTGGTCAAACTGCCTGTTTCTGACCTTGTCAAAGATGACCGCTTTCGTGAACGCGTATCGGCAATCCAGAGCAAGACCAAGCGCCCGGTACAGTTTGAACTGACGGAAAACACGCGTGAAAGCGTCTTGGCCTGGGTAAAATCACTCGAGATGCTTGCGTGTCGCTTTATGTTCCCGAGCCGCTTCCATGACCGCCCACATATCCCGACTCGCCAGTAAGGACGGCTTGTTCGTGATTGGGTCACGGCGATTGGGTTAGAGCCAAGTGGATATGGCACCCATTCGCTCCGTCGGACAAAGGCAGCGGAGATCTACCGACAGACCGGCAAACACCGCGCGGTCCAGCTGCTGCTTGGTCACAACAAGGTCGACGGCACAGTACGCTACCTTGGGGGCGAACTTCAAGATGCCCGGAGCACCGCTGAGCGAATCGAAATCTGAGCTAGCTTGGCGAACGGTCCGGCCGTTCGCCATCTCGAAGCATTTGCCTGTCAGCTAAGCGGTGATGGTCAGTGCTGAGCCCAACCTGTGAATTTGATATTCTTGTTGCGAGCGCTCGCAGCGCGAAAATCGCTGCTCGTGCTCCCTTCATGCCGCCGCGCGGCGGCAGTGGTGCCGACAATTCGTTCACGACGCAGCGATGATTGTTAGGGTAACTAACACGTCGCGGACTGAGCGCCATTTCGCTGCGGGTGTACGAATGACCGCTACAGGGTCTTTGTCGATGCGAAAGCCAGTTGTTCAATCAATAAGTCCTGACAACCGCTGGGATCATGCGGTGCCTTGTACGCGGCCAAAGCGACAGGCGCGAGTTGTGGCAGGCCCAAGGACGGTTTGGCGGGCACCAAGGGCGACACAATCGTGTGCGACGGCATCACGGAAAGCGCGAGACCGGCTTGAACCAGCGCTCTGACCCCTACGGGATGTGGGCTGAGGTGCGATACGCGCCCTTTTATTCCTGCGGCATCCAAAGCGCGTAAGGCGTAGCGTCTGAGGTCTCGACCGTCCGTCAGAAATGCCAAAGGGATAGGCCCCTCGTCAGGCATTTCAAAGCTGGACGACGCAGCCCATGCCAATTCAACAGACTGCACGAACGCGCGAAAGCTATGGCGGCCCTGGTCCATCATGAAGGCGACGTCGATATCCCCATCCTCAAGACGCTGAAGCAACCGATCACTGCGGTCGCATTGGATTTGAATCTGAACGTGGGGCCGTAATTTTGCGAAAACGGTCAAGGACTCCGCCACAAGTGACATGGCGAGTGTCACTGTGGTTCCCAATCTCAAGACCTGTCGAGCATTGACTGTTTGTACGGCCTCCACCGCTTCCTCGGTGAG